>CALWDJ010000011.1 GCA_944376655.1 uncultured Clostridia bacterium | reverse complement strand
TTGCGGTCAATGAGGATGGATACCGTGAAGTTTTAGGTGCCGCCGAAGGTATGAAAGAGGACAAGGCCAGCTGGGTCAGTTTCTTCCAGTGGCTCCGCAGCCGGGGTCTGGAAGGAGTAAAACTTATCGTTGGTGACAAGTGTCTTGGTATGCTGGAAGCTGTTGGCGAAGTGTTCCCTAATGCCAAATACCAGCGCTGTACCGTCCACTTTTACCGCAATGTATTCTCTGTCACACCTCGCTCCAAGGTGAAGCTGGTAGCCAAGATGCTCAAGGCAATCCACGCTCAGGAGAGCAAGAAAGCCGCTCGCGAAAAGGCCAAAGCCGTGGTAGAAGAACTGCGTTTTATGAAACTGAAAGAGGCTGCCAAGAAAGTGGAGGACGGCATTGAAGAGACACTGACCTACTGTGATTTTCCCGGCGAGCACTGGACTCGCATCCGCACCAATAATGTGATTGAGAGACTGAACCGGGAGATCCGCCGCCGCACCCGTGTGGTGGGCAGCTTCCCGGATGGTAACTCTGCCCTTATGCTGGTCTGTGCACGGCTGCGCCATGTAGCCGGCTCTCAGTGGGGCAACAAAAAGTACATGAATATGAAGCACCTGGAGGCAGCCCTTGAGGATGCCCCTATTGCTGGCTGACTTCATTCATATCAAGGTCTGCAAACCAAATTTGCGCAAAACTCTTGACACTACCGTAATTTGCGGCGGAGATTTTTTAGTTCGTAAAGATAATCCCCTGCCTTAGATAAATAATTCGTATTAAGATACGCTGTCAGTATTTCATTGGCGGCGTATTTATTTTTTTCATTGATATAAACATCATTATTCCAAAAATATGCTTTGAATGAAAACATAAAAACCTCCAAAAATTTTTTTGAAAAATAGATAATGAGTATTATACAAATAGAGAATATAATTTAATTATACAAAATCTATTTACAGAATGCAATATGTTTGTTAAAATCAAGATAGATAATTTTAAAATCAAGATAGATAATTTAAGTCAGAAGAATAACATCTATTAACTTTAACTGCCTGATGAATTTTAAAACTGAAAATAATTCTCACGTTGATGATTAAAACTTTGCACAAAAAATACAGGAGGCATAGAAATGAAAGAATCAGTTTACAAATCTTATGATGAACTGCCGCTGTTCCTGAATGCTGAAACGGTTGCGAAACTGCTTGGCATATCTCCGTCCAGCGGTTACGAACTGATGCACGAAAAAGGTTTTCCGGTTCTTAGAATCGGAAACCGTATGGTTGTGCCTAAAGAAAAGTTCCGGAAGTGGGTAGAAGAAAACACAGGAAAGTGAGTGAGGCTATGAAGTATAACCGCTATCCGAAACGGGACGCAATTAAAAATTATTTTCCTCTGCCGAACGAAATTTTCAATCTCAATCTTTCGTCAGGTGAGATTGCAGTTTACAGTTTCCTTATGAGATGTGAAGACCGAAAAACATTTCAGTGTCACCCGAGCTATAAAACAATCGGAAAAGCGCTGAAGATGAGTCAGAACACCGTGCGGAAATATGTTTCCGGACTTATAGATAAAAAGCTTATTACGGTCGAGCCTACAAAAATACGGAGCAGAGACGGAAGAAAACGCAACGGCAGTCTTCTATATACGATCCTCCCTATTGAGGAAGCTGTCAGGCAAAACTATGAATTGCAGATGCAAAGGAATGCAAAAATTATAGCGGCAGAGCAGTTTCAAAAACGGATTGTTGAGCCGGATATTAAGCAACAGTAACAGACAGTTCAGTGGCTTAATTTACCGTCATTATGGGAAGCAGGTTAAAATGCGGGGTCTTCCCGCACCGCCTACATCGGACGGCAGAGCCGACCGTTAGGGGATTTTTACAGGGGTCGTAACCGCAAAAATATGACCTCTTTGCGAAAGGATCAGAATATGGACAGTAAAAACGATAAAAAGTATAAAATCACCGTTCGTATGGACGGTAAAACCGAGAAGGAAATGCGCGAGACAATGGATGACGCGCACGTAAAATCTGTCAACGCTTTTATTATTAAAGCAATAAAATTCTATCTCGGTTATCTTAAGCAAGGCAAAAACTTGAATTTCATTTCACCTATATTAGCATCTGCCGTAAAGAGTGAAATGAATAATATTGAGCGGAACCTCTCGGAAATTATTTTTAAAATGGCGGTACAGATATCTATGCTCACACAGGTTGTGGCTGATGAAAAAGAATTCCGTCCGGAATATCTTGAAGAGCTTTATCGCTGGTGCTCCGAAAAGGTTGCTTCAACCAACGGTATTATTTCTCTTGAGGATATGCAGTCAAGAGAAAATGTATATACGGAATACGATTTTCTAAGTAACAGCGGAGATGATTACTGATGCCTAAAATAATATTCACAAGCAGATATATTCGAAATCCGAAATCTTCAAATGCGGGTAAGCTCTTACGGTATATGGGAACACGTGAGAGTGTGGAAAAGGTAGCGGTCGGAGTCGACCGTTCACCGTCAACCGTCAGACAGCAGAGGCTGATCAAAAATATTCTTGAAGTATTCCCCGAAACAAAAGATTATTTAGAGTATGAAGATTATATGGAAGACTCTTCAAAAACAAATGCCTCGGAATTTATTGACGCGGTTATGGAACGGAACATTGACCGCATAGGAGATATTAAAAATCTTGTAAAGTATTATGCGGAACGTCCGGGTGTTGAAAAATTTTCTTCGCACGGTCTGTTTTCTCAAAGCGATGATAGGATAGACCTTGATAAAGCAGCAGAACAAATTTCAAATCACAAAGGAATTATATGGACTCACGTTATAAGCCTTCGCCGAGAGGACGCGGAGCGCCTGCAGTATAACAATGCGTATCGCTGGCGTGATCTGATTCGCAGTAACGTCGCAGAGATTGCCGACGCGCATAATATTGATCTTGACAACCTGCGTTGGTACGGGGCGTTTCATAACAAAGACCATCATCCGCATGTACATCTATTGTTTTACGCCGCCGACGCAAAACAAGGCTGGATTACAAAGCGTTCCATTGATGATATGCGGAGTATGTTCGGAAACGAAATATTCCGCGGCGAGCAGTACCGCTTATTTGAAATGCAAACGCAACAGCGCGAATTGGTTAAGGAAAAATTCAAGGAACGGATAAAACACTTTGAAGAAAACGGTTATACCTTAACACCACAGCTTGATAATTTATTCTTAAAACTTACCGTCCAATTAAAATCTGTAAAAGGCAAAAAAGTTTACGGATACCTGCCAAAAGATATTAAAGACACGGTAGACAGTATCGTGCGTGAGCTTGCGAAAGATGAAAACATAGCCGACCTGTATTCAAGGTGGAATGAGATTAACCGTGAAAAGTTATCTCTCTATCACGAAAAGAAAACACCGGATATTCCGCTTGAAGACAATAAAGAGTTTCGCAGTATTAAAAATGTTATTGTAAAAGCGGCGGCGGAATTTAATAACACGCCGCAAACGCAAAGCTATGCTGAAAGTACTCAAGCCGCCTTTGCATTACGAAACATTATATGTACTCTGCTCAGTGCAATAAGTCAGAGTTATAACGACAAAGACAAGAAATTGCGCAGTCAGGCAGACAGCAAGCTCCGATCAAAAATTGCACAGAAGAAAGCGGCGCACGGTATCCGTCCCGAGCAAAGCGATTACGAAAACCATTACGAGCAAAGTATGTGAAATACTTGAACCATCGGTAAATATAGTCTGGATATTGTAAAAGTTATGTGGTATTGTATTGTGCTGAAGAAAGGAAGTGGTAATACGGCAAAACGCAGACCGAACGGAGACGGTATGATACGAAAGCGTACAGACGGCAGATGGGAGGGCAGAATTGTTGCAGGACATAAGAATAACGGCAAGCCTATCTACCGTTCTGTGCTCGCCAAAACTCAAAAGGAGCTGACTCAAAAACTCCACGCTCTTATTGAAACCCACAAAAATTCGGATTTGACTGAAGAAAGCAGTATGACTCTCGGAGAGTGGCTGGACAGGTGGATTAAAGATTATATGTCCTTAACGGTAAGAGAAAGCACACTTGACAGTTACAAAGGTTTAATTAAAAATCAGATAAAACCGTATCTCGGAGATAAGCCGCTGTCATCAATTACCACGCAGGATATTCAGAAATTTTATAACACCGTAAAGGAAAAAGGCAGAGTAAGACCGGATAAGAAACACGGCACACAGCTTTCGGACAGCGTAGTGCGCGGCATACATATGCTGCTGCACGAAGCTCTGGACGCGGCGGTAAGGGATAGAATCATTGTAAAAAATCCTACTTACCGCACGGTAATACCTAAAACCAATTACGCTCCCAAGCAGGTGCTTAACGATGAACAGCTGGATAAGTTTATGAGCGTTATAAAAGAAGATGAGCTGTGGTATGATTTCTTCTATACCGAGCTTACCACGGGACTGAGGCGCGGTGAAATCTGCGGACTTAAGTGGGAGGATTTTGATGAACAGAGCGGAAGCCTTAAAATCAGGCGAACCGTAACAGTACAGAAAGGCGGCGGCCTTGGCACGGGAGAAACCAAAACCGAAACCGGAACACGGACGATAATACTTCCGCCGAGTACCGCAGAACTGCTTAAAGCAAGAAAGCAAAGCTCATACGGCGACTGGATATTCCCGAATTTTTACGAGCCTGAAAAACCGATTGCACCTTACATAGCATACGGACGTCTTAAGACTCTGTTAAAACAAGCAGGACTTCCGTCGGTACGCTTTCACGATCTTCGTCACACCTTCGCGACACACGCACTTGCGGGAGGAGTAGACGCGAAAACACTGTCGGGAATTCTCGGTCACACAAACGCCAGCTTCACACTTGACACTTATACTCACGTCACAAAGGATATGCAGCGAAACGCCGCCGATATAATCGGTAATATGATGAATGAAATAACCGGAGGCAGAACAGATGCCTAAGAGAAGAAAAAACGGTGATGGAACATTAAGACTCAGAAAGGACGGCAGATGGGAAGGCAGAATCGTTATAGGTTATAACGAAAATAAATATCCCGTAACAAAAAGTGTAACCGCAAAAACAAAAACCGAATGCTCCGAAAAGCTCAGCCAACTAAAGGAGCAATATATTAAACCGACCGAAAAAATTACGGCGGATATAACCTTCGGAGAATGGATAGATTTCTGGTACAGGACATACTGTAAAAATACAATTCGCAAAGCTACGCAGGAACAGCAGGAGAACTGTATATATAATCATATAATTCCCGCAGTCGGCAGGATACCGTTAAAAAGTCTGAAAACCGCAGACTTACAGCAATTCTACAACCGCGAGAAACAGAGCGGAAGAAAAATACGGGCAGAGATTTACGGAAAAGGTTTATCCGACAGAACGGTTCATATGATACACCAGAGCTGTCGGTCGGCGCTTGAACGTGCGGTAGATGACGGACTTATAAATATAAATCCAGCTGACGGCACAAAGCTTCCTAAAGATACTCAAAAGGAAATGAAAATTTTAAAGAGCGACGAGATAGTGAGGTTCCTGTACCAAGCTAAAGAAGAGGGATACTATGAGCTCTTCCTGCTCGAATTGATGACAGGTATGAGGCGCGGAGAAATACTTGCTCTTAAATGGAGCGACCTTGATTTAAAAACGGGTGAGCTGAAAATTGAGCGTCAGGTGCGCGGAGGAGTGATATCCGTTCCTAAAACAAAATCTTCAATAAGGACTGTTATATTACCGCAATCATTATTAAACATTCTTTCGGAGTATAAGGAAACGGTAAATTCCGAGTGGATATTTCCGTCGCCGAAAGACAGCAGTAAAACCCGTGACCCGTCGGCGGTAAGAAAAAGACTGCAGATAATACTCGACAGGGCTGGCTGTAAGCGGGTGCGCTTTCACGATCTGCGGCACACATTCGCTACAATGGCGATTGAATACGGAATGGACGTAAAAACCCTTTCGGCAGCGATAGGACATATGTCGGCAAAAACAACCCTTAACGTATACAGCCATATAACCGACACTATGAGAGAACAGGCAGCAGTAAAAATTGACCGCAGTATCGGCGGTACGGACGCCCGTATACCAAGTACGGGAAGTAAGCCGGAAAGAACAGAAAAACCGCCGTTTGAGCCGTACAAGCCCAAAATACGCAGAGCAGGAACAGGGTGTATATCCAAGCTTAATGAGCATTTGTACGAAGGAAGATATTCGCCGCGGGTAGACGGAAAACGAATAAGCCGGAACGTATACGCAAAAACACGTGAGGAGTGCGAGGGAAAGCTTACGGAGCTTATTAAACAGATGAAAAAAGAGTTCAAAAAATGAGCCGCATAAACAAAGAATACCGCGTCCGAAGTTATAACACTTTGAGCGCGGTTTTTTTCTGTCTATGGTCAGATATGTGGTCACAGGTTTTTGAAGGCATTTTTCCGAACGGTGAAAATTTAAATATTCATTGAACGGAAAAGGCATAAAACGCGGGTTTTAAAGCCTTAAATAAACAAAAAAAGACCCGGAGCGCGTTTGGCTCCGGGCACTAACCTGGTGGGGACTGGCGGGCTCGAACCGCCGACCTCCTGCGTGTGAAGCAGGCACTCTGACCAGCTGAGCTAAACCCCCGAATAAATATATTTTATCACAATTTCAAAAATTTGCAATCCCTATTTTTGAGTAATTGCATTTTTTATACCCGGCAATTAAATAAAACCGATTTCCGCGGAAATAATATTTTTATATTTATACAGGAAAGAAGTGTTTTTATGAAGGGATACGCAATGCTCGGGATAGGAAAAACCGGCTGGATAGAAAAAGAGAGGCCGGTATGCGGTCCGCTTGACGCGATAGTACGGCCCATTGCAGTGTCCCCCTGCACCTCGGATATTCATACGGTGTGGGAGGGCGCTCTGGGTGAGCGGAGCAATATGATACTCGGACACGAATCGGTTGGAATTGTCGACGAAGTAGGCTCGCTTGTAAAGGATTTCAAAAAGGGCGACCGTGTCGTGACACCTGCCATAACGCCCGATTGGGGCTCTCTCGAGGCGCAGGGCGGTTACGCCATGCATTCAGGCGGAATGCTGTCAGGCTGGAAATTTTCAAATTTCAAGGACGGCGTGTTCGCCGAATACTGCCACGTGAACGAGGCGGACGCGAATATGGCGCATCTTCCGCCGGAAATCAAGCCGGAAACTGCGCTTATGCTCTGCGATATGATGCCTACGGGTCTTCACGGCACCGAGCTTGCGGACATACAGTTCGGCGACAGCGTGTGCGTTATAGGTATAGGCCCAGTCGGGCTTATGTCGGTCGCGGGAGCGGTTCTGCGCGGCGCTTCGAGAGTTTTCGCCGTCGGCTCGCGTCCGGTATGCGTGGACGCCGCGAAAAAATACGGCGCTACCGATATTATAAATTATAAGCACGGGGATATAGTCGCACAGATTGCGGAACTTACAGGCGGAAAAGGTGTTGACCGCGTGATAATCGCCGGCGGCGGCGCCGAAACGGTGGGACAGGCGGTAAAAATGGTAAAGCCGGGCGGCAGGATAGGCAATGTAAATTATTTCGGCGAATCGGGTGATGCCGGAATACCTATCCCCGATTGGGGCAACGGAATGGCGCATAAGCTGATAGCCGGAGGACTTATGCCGGGCGGCAGACTGCGTACCGAAAAGCTGATTTCGCTTATCACCGCCGGAAGAATAGACCCGTCGCTGCTTGTGACCCATGTGTTCAGGGGCTTTGATAAAATTCCCGAGGCGCTTGAGCTTATGCGGCAGAAGCCAGCAGACCTCATCAAGCCGGCAGTGCTTATGGAGTAAATATAAAGAATGACCGGTACTAAAGCACCGGTCCTTTGTTTTTTCGTATTTAAAATGGATTGAAAAAAGATATGAATATTACATAGGACAAATAAACCGCAAGCAGCGCCGCGCCCTGTACACGGTAAAACCTGCCTTTAATAAGCATAGGAATTATAGCTATAAGCAGCACCGCGAGGCATACCGGCAAATCAAGAAAGACGTTCTGCGGACAGGAATAGAGCTTCTGACCCGATATAAACGAGCATACCGGGAGTATCACGGCGATGTCTATAAGGTTAGCTCCTATTATATTTCCGACCGAAAGCGACGACTGACGCTTGACAATAGCGGTGACGGTTGTCACAAGCTCCGGCAGCGAGGTGCCTACCGCCACTATCGTGGCCGAAATGACCGCTTCAGAAACGCCTAAAGCCGACGCTCCCTCTGTGGCGGAGCTTACGAGAAAATCAGCGCCTATCACGATTCCGGCTGCTCCGAAAATGAATTTCAAAATATTCGCAGGTATGCCGCCTTTTTCGATTTCGGCTTTGTCGGTCGCGCCGGCAGCCGCCTTTGCGCTTGTTACGCTTTCGTAGACCGAAGCGGCAAAAATCCCGAGCAGCAGCGAGCTTCCCCATACCGGAAATCTGCCGCAGGCGGAAGCGGCGAAAAGTATCACGGTTGCCGCAAGCAGAAGAACCGATTTGACCGAATATGTCTTCCGGCTTACAGCGGCGGGGATACATATAATGCTGACCGCCATAATAAGTCCCGTGTTGGCGGTCACAGAGCCGACCGCATTGCCTATTGCGATAGCGTTCGAGCCGCGCGCGGCCCCTATTGCCGAGACCAGCAGCTCAGGCAGGGTTGTCGCGAAGCTGACTACCGTGGCACCGATTATAAATTTCGGTATTCCGGAGACTTCGGCTATCCATACGGCGGAATCCACAAAAAGGTCTCCGCCCTTTACTATAAGCACAAGTCCGCATATAAAAAGTATTCCGACCGCCCACAGGGGCCAGCCTGCCGCTGAAATCATAATAAATACCTCCGCTTTTCCGTGCGGAAAATCAGGTTCCGCACATTTTCATTACTATACTATGCGGAAGCAGCTTTGCAATAATACGGTAAAATTTATAAAAAAGACGGTTTGTGTATACACCCTTCTTCTTTTTCGAGGCGGCAAGCGATTTTCTTGCCATAACAGAGGGGTTTACCCTCGGCAGAGTGTCAAAGGTGTGGCTTGAGCCGGGGGCGATTCCGGCGGTCGGAAGAAACTCGGTGTCCATAGGTCCGGGGCAGACCGCCAGCACGTTTATTCCGCGCTTTTTAAGCTCTCCGCGCAGCGCCTTTGAAAGGCTCAGCACATACGCCTTTGTCGAGCAGTATACCGCCATTCTGGTGTTGGGAGCGAATGCGGCGATAGAGCAGACGTTTATTATTTCTCCGCCGTTTTTCATAAAGGGAAGTGTCAGGGCGGTTACGGCGGTCAGCGCCTCGCAGTTGAGACGTACCATTCCGGTGTTGTCAGACACCGCAAGGCTGTCAAAATCGCCCAGCTTGCCGTAGCCGGCGTTGTTTATCAGCAGAGAAACTTCGGCGCCGGTTTCCTTAAGCAGCGCGGCGTACCGCTCAAGACAGCCGCTGTCTGTTATGTCAAGCGGCAGTATGCGTACTTTCCTGCTTATGCCAGAGGCGGTCTCGCGCAGCTTGTCCTCCCTGCGCGCGATAAGCCATATTTCGTCAATGCCGGTTCCCGTGCGGGAAACCTCAAGCGCGTATTCCCGTCCTATTCCGGAGGAAGCGCCGGTTATAACCGCGATTTTCAATTCAAACACGTCCTTTCTGTGTTGTTACTATTATAATAGAATATTCCTTTTAATGCAAGACGATAAAAAATGCCCCGCTTTAAGCGGGGCGGCAGTCTGCCGAAATACCTCAAATTTAATTTTCGGCGGCGTTCAGCCGAGGACGTCATCTGTAAACTTGACGGCGAATGCGGTAAGCGCGTCGAAATCCATTGCCTTTATATAGTGGCGCTCAAGGTCGTCGTGCGTTTTTTTTGCGCGGGAGAGGGTCTCGGCGGCCGACAGGAGAAGCTGTTTTACCGCTTTCCGGTTGAATTTCATACGTTCGCGGCTAAGATGCAGCTGCGAAGAGGGGACAAAGCGTCTCGCGTGTATCCGCCTTATGCCCTCGGGGAAGCGCATATACTCGTTTTCGGTGACAAAGGCGAGAGAAAGCTGCGGTATTATAATATGGTCGGTGATGAGCGACGGCAGAAACGGATTTTTAAGGGTTATTACATCGTATCCGTTCCTTAAAGCGTATTCGCATACATAATTTATGATTATACCCGAGGCGCTGCCGTATTCGTCCTCTATTACAACCGTTTTGTCAGCCTCGGCGGAAACGGTGCCGGCGTAGGAGACGACCCCGAGGGGAGTTATGCCCTGTATAAATCTCACCCATTCGTTTCCGGCGCCTGAAGACTCGGGGATAAGCTTCCGGCAGAGCCCGCGCGCGAATTTCACGGTTTTGAGCCTGTCGGTGCATGCGAGAGCGGTTTTGTAGCTGTCCGCCATAAGCTGACCCGCCGCCTGCATATAACGTGAGGCGGTTTTGTGAAGAGCTTTATTTAAAAGTGTGGTTTCGATTATGTTGATTTCAGAGTTTTTGAATGCTTCGTCGTCCCAGAAGCTGCCGAAATCAAGTATTTTTTCGCAGGCTCCGGGAAACGCCGGATCGACGGTATGGGGAGCGGTACCGTCCATTACGGCGATTTTCCTGTCGGGCAGAATAACGGCGTCAAGGGAATCCGGGTCGGAGCTGCAGGGGCAGAGAACCGTTTTATATCCTCTGTCCGAAGCCTTGGCGGCAAAATATTTCATAAACGAGGATTTTCCGGTGCCGGGGCCGCCCTTGATAATGTAAACGCGCCATTCGCCGTCGGGGATATAGCATTTGTCAAAGAAGGAACAGAAGCCTTCGCAGGAGTTCGCGCCCAAAAAATATTTTAATTTAAAGTTTTCCATAAATCACCCTCCAAACACTACATTTTATTCCGGAAAAATCATTTTGACACTGACAGTAAAATATGATAGAATATCGGTGAGCCGGTCAGACGGTTGCGGATAGAAATATCTGAGGAAAGTCCGAGCCCCGCAGGGCAGAATAGCGGCTAACGGCCGCCGAGGGTGACCTTAGGGAAAGTGCAACAGAGATATACCGCCGCGGAAGGCTCCGGCTTGCCGGAGAGCGCGCGGAAGCGCCGCCCGTCCGCGGTAAGGGTGGAAAGGCGAGGTAAGAGCTCACCGGTCTTACGGAGACGTCAAGACCCTGTAAACCCTATTCGGAGCAACGCTGACTGCAGCTATACACCTGCCCGGTGTGCTGCGAAAAGCGGCTTGAGCGCAGGGAGCAATCCCGCGTCGAGATAGATAACCGTCCACGACAGAACTCGGCTTACCGACCGGCTCATAAAAAAATCACCGTGTGGCATTTAATGCCTGTACGGTGATTTTTTTACACCTTTCTCCGGCAAAATAAATTTTTACGGTTTAAACTTTATCGGGCGTTTTCTATATGAAAAATACTGACGGCTAAATAATTTTTATACTCTGTTTGAGTATAATCTACTCTGATAAATTCTGTATTGCTTTTGCTTTTTTATTTATACTAATTAGAGTATTATATATTCCTGCAGCAAAGATGGTGACGGAATTGGATTATTCATATATAGGCAAAAGGATCAGAGAGCGCAGAAAAGAATTAAAGCTTACGCAGGAAAAGCTTGCGGAGTTAAGTGATTTGAGTCTGAGCTATACGGGAGCGGTTGAGCGCGGAGAAAAAATTCCGAGTTTGGAGGCATTTATCAGAATAGCCAATACACTTCAGGTATCGTCTGACAGACTTTTGGCAGATGTTCTGATAGCAGGAAGCCGGTATGTTGCTTCGGATTTATATGAAAAGCTCTCCGAATTATCAAACGGTGAGCAAAGGCGTATTTTAAATGTGATGAAAACAATGATTGCCGATTGCAGGACAAAATAATCCCTGTTTAAACTATTTCCGCGGATTTTCCGCGGATTTTTTTTATATCCGACCCGTTTTACTTTTTTTCGACACTTTGTATTTGTTATAATTCCTGTAAAGAGTATGAAAAACTCACAAAAAAAATAAAGGCAGTGAAACATATGATACAAAAAATAAAATTAAAGCTTCTGGCTTTGCGGATAGAATGGCAGTGGCTGTGGATAATGAGATTCAGAAGAAAGGCGAAAAGCGGAAAAAACTACGCGCCGTCAGTCAGGGAGCGTATAAAAAGACGGGAGCGCAGGGCATGCGCGCTCAAGCAGGATTACGAGAATTTATGCGGTCTTACAGAAATGCTCGCGAAAGCACATATGATCAGTTTGAGACGGTAATGTTATTACATAGAATAAAGGTGGAATGTCATGGAATAAAATAATAATTCGTATCCCACGCAGGCAGGCAGGGAAAGTGGCGCAGATATATTTTATAGTCCGGATTTATCCGGTCTACCGCCATAGGAATATCAGTAAGGTCTCCGGTGCGGTGATAGCAGGCAATCTGCATTTTCGGCTTTTTAAGCGTCAGGGTTTTGGCGGCTCCGGCTATGGCGGCGCATTCCGCGCCTTCTATATCCATTTTGATAAATGACACATCGGTGTTTTCCGTAAGGCTGTCCACCGTTACTGATGTTATGGTATCAGCGCCTCCGGCGCTTGAATTTCTGCCGCCGCGCATGGAAAAGGCAGCTGTACCGTCAGTGTCCGATACGCAGGCGTTTACCGTTCTGATGCTTCTGAGCTTTTCTGCCGCGGCAGACAGCTTTCTAAAATTCCTGCCGTCCGGCTCTACGGCGGTTATGCTATTATAATCCGGAAAACGGGTAACAAATTCCGTCACGGTATCTCCGTTGTATGCCCCGAGATCAAAGTAGTTTTCATGTCCCGAAAGACCGAGAAATCCGAGCGGTTCAATGGGGCTTACCTCGCACCGGTAAAGATATTCCGGCTTCCCCGACAGCTTGTAGTTTATTAAACATTCAAGAGTTTCTCTCGATTTTTCGTCGGCAAGACGGGAAAAAACATATTCAAAATCCTTTTCGTGTTCGGTGTAATACTCCTCCGTAAAAATTCCGTCGCCGAAGACCGGCACGTCGGGCGCGTAAAGCTCCTGCTCGGCTGAAATACGCTTTATGTTCTCCAATACCTCGGGTCTCGCGCTGCCGAAGCAGAGCAGCACCGTCATATCACCGAATTTTTCTTTGAGCGCAGCATAAGAGGACAGCTTCAAGCCGTGAAAATATTTATCGCGCACAAAGCCGTCGGTAGCGAAAACACCGCGGTATTCTATGCCGCGGCTCTCAAGCACCTTTATTATTTTGTCTGCTCCGTCGCCCATGCCGTAAAGCACCACGGGCTTACGCGATTTTTCAAGATACTTCCAAAGACTCTGTTCCATAATATCCTCTGTTTTCAGGTTTTTTATATTATAACGGTTTTACGCAAATTTTACAATATTAAGGACATATTTTAAGTAAATTAAGAGTATAGATTTTAGACACGCGTTTTGATATAATCAAAATGTATTTATATCTTTTAAAACGGAGGCAGCAAAATGAAGAGAGTTTTGGCTTTTGATTTCGGCGCGTCAAGCGGAAGGGCGATGCTGGCAGAGCTTAAGGACGGAAAAATCGATATGCGTGAAATACACCGTTTCAGCAATGATCCGGTTACAGTGGGCGGTACTATGTACTGGGATATACTGCGGCTGTTTTTCGAGATTAAAACAGGTATAACCAAGGCGGTAAACGACGGCGGCTTTGACGCGATAGGAATTGACACATGGGGCGTCGATTTCGGACTTATCGATAAGCGCGGAAAGCTCATCGGCAATCCGGTTCACTACCGTGATACCCGCACAGAGGGTATTGATAAAGAGGTTGAACAGATAATTTCCAAAGAGGAGCTTTACAGCCTCACCGGTACGCAGTTTATGCGCTTCAACACCGTTTATCAGCTTATGTACCTTAAAAATCACGAGCCGGAGCAGCTTGAAAACGCCGAGAAAATGCTGCTTTCTCCCGACCTTTTCGCCTATATGCTGACAGGCGAGGTTAAGGCAGAGGCGAGTATAGCGTCTACCACCAACCTTTACGACCCTGTAAAGAGAGGCTGGAATTTTGAGCTTATAAACCGGCTCGGTCTGCCTGAAAAAATCTTTCCGCCGGTTATAAAGGCGGGAGAGATTTACGGCATGCTGTCCGACGAGATATGCGAGGAGCTCGGCTGCAAAAAGGTTCCGGTAATTGCCGTAAACGAGCACGACACCGCCTCCGCGGTAGTGGCTACGCCGAGCGAGAGCGACGATTTTGTATACATAAGCTGCGGCACATGGAGCCTTTTCGGAATAGAGCTCAAAGAGCCTGTGCTCACTGACGAGGCGGCTCAGCTCAACTTTACAAACGAGGGCGGGTACAGGGATACCGTGCGTTTCCTTAAAAACATAATGGGTCTCTGGCTTATTCAGGAATCCCGCCGTCAGTTCAGACGTGAGGGTGAGGAGGTCGGCTTTGACCAGCTTGAGAAAGAGGCGCTGGCGTCCGAGCCGTTCAAATGCTTCATAGATGTTGACAACGCGGCGTTTGAGACCGCCGGAAATCTTCCGCGCAGGGTAAAGGAATTCTGCGAGCGTACAGGTCAGTATGTGCCGAAGACCCGCGGCGAGGTTATGCGCTGCATATACCAAAGCCTTGCCATGAAGTACAAGTATACCTTCAATATGCTCTCAAAGCTGGGCGACAAAAAATACAGCCGCATAAATATTTTAGGCGGCGGAATAAAGGACAGACTGCTCTGTCAGATGGCGGCGGACGCCTGCAACGCCGAGGTGCTTGCCGGTCCGTCCGAGGCTACCGTGATGGGCAATATAGCCGTATGCTTTGAAGCTCTCGGTGAGATAGCAGATTTCGCCGGAATCAGAAAGGTCGTTTCCGATTCGACCGAGCTTAAACGGTACGTACCTGCGGAAAACGACCTATGGGAGAAGGCATACGCCGATTATATCAAAATCCTTTCCGTCTGATAATAAGTTTACCGCAAGACATAAAAAGAAGCTCACCTCAGATACTTGAGGGGAGCTTGAGAGTGTCGAAAAAGTCGACACTCTCTTGGACGAGGATTCCGTTCGCTCGAAAATCAAAGATTTTCGGACTGCACTCTATCCCCGCCAATACCACCCCTGTGCCCTTGAAAACCCGCTTATTAAGCGGGTTTTCGCTTACAAGGAGTTTTTTCGACGCACCTGTCGCCGGAAAAACAAAAAGCGGCTCTTCGCCGCTAAAAAATTAAATTTTGGGTTTATCGACAGGCTGAAGCTCACCTCAGATACTTGAGGGGAGCTTCTTTGCTTGTGTGTTTACTGAGCGGCATATCAGGCACCCGCCGCAAATATAATGTAAAAACACAGGTGCGGGATACGCTTATTTTAAAGTAATTGTTAAATATTTAACAAACATTCTCGCATATTTTAAATTTTTTGCAAAAACATTGACAACATTTTAACAATCCCATTGACAAATCATTGCCGGAAGAATATAATGTAGTACATCTGTTGAATAAATCAGGCTTATGTGTCCTGAAAAATTATGGGGGTAAAATAAATGGCAAGAGTTTATAATTTCAGCGCAGGTCCTTCCATGCTTCCTGAAGAGGTACTTAAAACCGCAGCCGCGGAAATGCTCGAATACGGTGAGACCGGTCAGTCGGTAATGGAGATGTCCCACCGCTCAAAGGAGTATCAGGCGATTTTTGATCAGACAGAGGCCGATCTCCGCGAGATAATGAACATACCCGATAATTACGAGGTCCTGTTCCTTCAGGGCGGCGCCTCCACCCAGTTCGCCATGGTTCCGCTCAACCTTATGACCGGCAGCGGCAAGGCGGATTATATTATCACCGGTCAGTGGGCGAACAAGGCCTACAAGGAAGCGGCGAGATACGGAAAGGCAAGAGCGGTCGCATCTTCTGCCGACAAGACCTATTCGTATATCCCGAAGACAAAGAGAGAGGATTTCGACCCCGAGGCTGACTATGTCCATATCTGCATGAACAACACTATCTACGGCACAAAGTATCACGAGCTGCCCGACACGGGAGACGTGCCGCTTGTGGCCGATATTTCAAGCTGCATACTTTCAGAGCCTATCGATGTTTCAAGGTTCGGTGTGCTTTACGCCGGCGCGCAGAAGAATGTCGCTCCCGCCGGAGTCACGATAGTTATAATCCGCAAGGACCTTATAGGCAAGGCGATGGATATAACTCCAACTATGCTCAACTATGCTACACATTCTGAAAACGGATCTATGTTCAATACTCCGCCCTGCTACGCTATTTATATTGCCGGACTTACCTTTAAGTGGATAAAGAAGATGGGCGGACTTGAGGAAATGAAGAAGTACAACGAGAATAAAGCCAAGATACTTTACGATTTCCTCGATTCGAGCAGGCTGTTTAAGGGTACTGTGGTGCCTGAGGACCGTTCGCTTATGAATGTGCCGTTTGTTACCGGCAGCGATGAGCTTGATGCCAAGTTTGTTTCCGAGGCGAAGAAAGCCGGCTTTGTAAACATAAAGGGCCACCGTTCGGTAGGCGGAATGAGAGCTTCCATATACAACGCCATGCCGACAGAGGGCGTACAGAAGCTGGTAGAGTTCATGAAGAAGTTTGAGGAGGAGAACGCGTAATGTATAAGATTAAAACCTATAACAAGATTTCAAAAACCGGTCTTGCCGCTTTTGACGATAAATATACAATAGGCGATGAAGTGGAGAACGCCGACGGCGCGATAGTGCGCTCCGCCGCTCTGCATGATGTGGAATTTCCGGAAAGCCTTAAGGCGATAGCCAGAGCCGGCGCCGGTACCAACAATATCCCGATTGACCGCTGCTCGGAGCAGGGAATAGTTGTTTTCAACACCCCCGGAGCCAACGCAAACGCGGTCAAGGAGCTGGTCATTGCCGCTATGCTTATTTCCTCACGCCGCGTCATATCCGGCATTGAGTGGGTAAAGACCTTAAAGGGCAACGGCAAAGAGGTCGGCAAAATGGTGGAAAAGGGCAAGAGCGCCTTTGCGGGTCCTGAAATCAAGGGCAAAACAATAGGCGTAGTAGGCTTAGGCGCGATAGGCGTTATGGTAGCCAACGCCGCCAACGCTCTCGGAATGACGGTTTACGGCTATGACCCGTATCTTTCCGTAAAATCCGCGTGGAACCTTACCCACAACGCGGTTCATATTTACGATATAAACGAGATATTCGAGAAATGCGATTATATAACCGTTCATGTTCCGCTTACGGACGATACAAAAGGTCTTATAAATAAGGACACTATCGCGAAAATGAAGGACGGCGTGCGTATCCTCAATTTCGCCCGCGGCGAGCTTGTGAATACAGACGACATCAAGGCAGCGCTTGAGTCCGGCAAGGTGGCGGCTTATGTGACCGACTTCCCGTCAGACGATATTATCGGAGTGGACGGTGTTATCGCCGTGCCGCATCTGGGCGCTTCCACGCCCGAGTCTGAGGACAACTGCGCTTCCATGGCGGCGAGGGAGCTTATCGATTACATCGAGAACGGCAACATAGTAAATTCCGTAAATCTTCCCGAAATCACCATGCCGAGAAGCGGAAAGCACCGTGTATGTATTATCCACAGGAACATACCGAATATGCTTACCGCTATAACCGGAATTTTCGCCGGGGATAACGTGAACATTGAGAACCTGCTTAATAAATCACGCGGCAACTACGCTTACTCAATGCTTGACATTGACGAGGCGGATACCTCCGCCGTCGCCGATAAGATAGGCGCTATCGACGGTGTAATACGCGTCCGCGTAATTTAAAATCCGGAAAAAACTGCGGCTGTACCGTGACAGCCGCTTTTTTTGTTGCTTTTTTCGCCGTTTTAGTATATATTAGTATTGTTCGGTAAAAATCAGAATTACCGTTAAGTCGGAAAATCTGTGTGAATACAGTTTATTCAAAGCGAAAAGGTGAAGGAAATGGCAAATAAAAGAAGTAAAAGACAAAAGGCGATAGTGCGCCGCAGGATATTCCTTTCCTGCTGTGTGGTTTTGATTGCCGCGGTTGTGGCGCTTGTCGTTTTTTCGGTCAATTCGCTGCTCTCGCCTGACAGAGAATCGGAAAACGAAAGCTCGGGTCAGAGCAGCATTTTATCCTCCTCGGAAAACTCATCGGAGACAGTAAAGGAAACCACCGCCACGGTATTAAGCACCGGAGATATAATGGTGCACTCCACCCAGCTTGACGGGGCGAAAACCTCCTCTGGCGACTATGATTTCAGCGCCTTTTTCAAGGAGACAGCCTCGTATTTCGCGGCTGCAGACCTTTCGGTTGCAAACCTTGAGGTCACCTTCGGAGGCACAGAATCGGGCAGCTACGGCGGATATCCGGTATTCAACACGCCGGACAGCCTTGCCGACGCGATAAAGGCTTCGGGCTTAAGCCTGCTCATAACCTCAAACAACCACAGCTACGATACCGGTCTTTTCGGTCTTAAGCGCACGGCGCAGGTTTTAAAGCAGAAGGGCATTGAGTTTACCGGCACAAGGGAGACCGAGAGCGACCCCGCATATCTTGTAAAGGAAATAAACGGCATAAAAATCGGAATAGCCGACTACACCTATGAGACCACGGGACAGACCCCCGGCAGGAAATATCTCAATGGCGCTATAATCGCGGAAGAGGCGAACAACCTTATAAACAGCTTTTCCTATGAGCATATCGATGATTTCTATGCCGACGCCGCAGAGGTTATAACCGGAATGAAGGAGGCGGGAGCGGATTATGTTGTTTTCTATATGCACTGGGGCAACGAGTATCAGACAAGCCCCAACACATGGCAGAAAACAATAGCGCAGAAGCTCTCGAACCTCGGCGTCAATATGATAATAGGCAGCCATCCTCATGTTATCCAGCCGGTTGAGCTTATTCATTCGGAGGACGGGGAAAGCACCACCGTCTGCCTTTATTCCACCGGAAACTACGTCTCGAACCAGCGTCAGGAGCTGATGGACAGCTGCCCTTCAGGTCACACCGAGGACGGCCTGCTTTTCAGCTTTACGCTTACCAAGAATGCCGACGGCACAGTGCTTTCGGATCTCGACCTTATCCCCACATGGGTAAACAAGTACAGGGGCGGCAGCGGCTACCAGTACACGGTTTATCCGCTTGAAAATCCGGACGACGGCAGCACAAAATATTCACTTGACTCCACGGCAGCGGCGAAAGCCAAAAAATCCTACGAGCGCACAAAGGAAATTGTCGCGGCGGGACTTACCGAATGTCAGCAGGCGATAGGCTGTGAAATCACCTTTAAATGATACCGAAGCGGAGATGTAATGCTGATGATTAAAAAAGCGTTTGCCGCCGCTTTCCCGAAAACCCTGCCGATTTTAGCGGGGTTTTCGTTTTTAGGCTTTTCCTACGGCGTTTATATGAATGTTTCGGGCTTCAGCTTTGTTTACCCGATGCTAATGAGCCTTACGATTTTCGGAGGCTCGCTTGAGTTTGTCGCGGCAGCCATGCTGCTGGGCAGCTTCGCCCCGCTTCAGACCTTTCTTATGGCGCTGCTTATACAGGCAAGGCACCTGTTTTACGGAATAGCCATGCTTGACAGGTACAAGGGCACGGGGCTTAAAAAGCTGTACCTGATATTCGGCATGTGCGACGAGAGCTTTTCAATAAATTACACCGCCGATATTCCGGCTGACACCGACCGCGGCTGGTTCATGTTCGCGGTAATGCTGCTAAATCACTTTTACTGGGTGGCGGGCGCCACGCTCGGCGGCATAGCCGGTTCGCTTATAACCTTCAATACCGAGGGGCTTGAATTTGTGATGACCGCCATGTTCACAGTGATTTTTCTTGAGCAGTGGCTCAAGGAGAAAAAGCATTATACGGCGCTGGTCGGAGTGCTGTCCTCGGCGGCGTGTCTTTTGATTTTCGGCTCGGAGTCGTTTATGATACCGACAATGGTGTGTATTCTCTGCTTTATAACCCTGCTCAGAAAGCCGGTCGAAAGGTCGGTGGGCAGGAAATGACACTTTTGCAGCGGGTTATCACCATCGGGCTCTGCGCCGCCGCCACCATGCTCACAAGATTTCTGCCCTTTCTGGTTTTTTCCTCCAAAAAGCCGCTGCCTAAATACATAGGCTATCTCGGGCAGGCGCTCCCGGCGGCGATCTTCGGCATGCTTGTAGTTTACTGTCTTAAAGACGTTGATATTCTTGGCGGCAGCCACGGTATTCCCGAGCTTATAGGAATAGCGCTTACGGCTGTTCTGCATCTGTGGAAACGCAATATGCTTATTTCAATAGCCGGCGGCACTGTCGCTTATATGCTGCTGGTGCAGTTTGTTTTCTGAATATAGATATGTAAAAAGTGCCGACTCACGGGTAAAAGCGTGACTCGGCACTTTTTGCGTTTGTTTTATAGGTTTTTATTTTATAGTCTTATTTCTATCCTCACTGACGGCACGGTTCAAAAATTCGTCAATGCTCATAGCGCCGAGGTCGCCGTTTTCGCCGCGCTCCCTTACAGAAAGGGTGCGGTTCTCAACCTCGTTATCGCCTATTATGAGCATATAGGGAACCTTCTGGAGCCTTGCCTCGCGGATCTTGTAACCGATTTTCTCATTGCGGTCGTCAAGCTCGGCGCGAAGTCCGTTTTCCTCAAGCAGCTTTTTGACCTCGTAAGCGTAATCGAGGTGACGGTCGGCAATCGGCAGCAGCTTTATCTGCACCGGAGCGAGCCAGAGCGGGAAGGCGCCGGCGTATTTCTCGATAAGCAGCGCGAGGGTTCTCTCGTAGCAGCCGATAGAGGTGCGGTGAATGATATACGGGTTTTTCTTCTGACCGTCGCGGTCAACGTATTCCATTCCGAATTTCTCGGCGAGCATCTGGTCTATCTGAATGGTGATAAGGGTGTCTTCCTTGCCGTGAACGTTCTTGATCTGAATGTCGAGCTTGGGTCCGTAGAACGCCGCCTCGTCAATGCCTATCTTGTAGTCTATTCCGAGGTGGTCGAGTATTTTCGCCATAATGCCCTGCGCTTCTTCCCACTGCTCGTCGGTTCCGATGTACTTTTCACGGTTGTTCGGGTCCCACTGCGAGAAGCGGTAGGAAACGTCCTCGTAAAGACCTACTGTCTTGAGCATGAATATCGCGAGCTCAAGGCAGCTCTTGAACTCCTGCTCAAGCTGCTCGGGGGTGCACATAAGGTGACCCTCGGAAATGGTGAACTGACGTACTCTTATAAGGCCGTGCATTTCGCCGCTGTCCTCGTTGCGGAAAAGGGTAGAGGTCTCGTCATAGCGCAGCGGCAGGTCACGGTAGGAGCGGGCGCGGTTCAGATACGCCTGATACTGGAACGGGCAGGTCATCGGGCGCAGCGCGAAGCACTCCTTGGTCTCGTCGTTCGGGTCGCCTAAAACAAACATTCCGTCAAGATAATGGTCCCAGTGACCGGACAGCTTGTAAAGCTCCCTCTTTGCCATATACGGGGTTTTGGTAAGCTGCCAGCCGCGGCGCGCCTCCTCGTCCTCTACAAAGCGCTGGAGTATCTGTATTATTTTGGCGCCCTTCGGCAGAAGTATCGGCAGTCCCTGACCGATAATATCAACCGTGGTAAATAGCTCAAGCTCTCTGCCGAGCTTATTGTGGTCGCGTTTTTTAGCTTCTTCAAGCATATTAAGGTGGGCCTCAAGCTCACTTGCCTTAGGAAAAGCCGTGCCGTAAACGCGGCAGAGCATTTTCTTGTCAGAGTCGCCGCGCCAGTAAGCGCCGGTAGCCGAGGTCAGCTTGAACGCCTTTACCGCGCCTGTGCTCATTAAGTGCGCTCCGGCGCAGAGGTCTGTAAAGTCGTCCTGTGTGTAAAAGCTGATTTTCTCGCCCTCGGGAATGTCTGCCACAAGCTCGGTCTTATAGGGCTCGCCCTTTTCCTCAAAGTATTTCACCGCTTCCTCGCGGGTCATAAGGAAACGCTCTATTTTAATGTCTTCCTTGACGATTTTCTTCATCTCCGCCTCAATTTTCTCAAGGTCGTCAGGCGTGAATTTGGCGTCAAGGTCAAAATCGTAGTAGAAACCGTCGTCAACGGCGGGGCCTATCGCCAGCTTTACATCGGGATAAAGCCTTTTTACCGCCTGAGCCATTATGTGAGAGGCGGTGTGACGGAAGGTGCGTCTGCCGTAATCGTCCTCAAAGGTGAGAATCTCAAGCGTGCAGTCTTCCTCCAGAGTATCACGCAGGTCGGCATTTTCGCCGTTGATTTTAGCGGCGCAGGCGGCACGCGCCAGTCCCGCGCTTATCTGCTTTGCAGCCTCGTATACGGTAATGCCCTTTTCAAATTCCTTTACCGAATTGTCTTTAAGCGTTGCTTTAATCATAAATATCATTCCTCCGAAAAAATAAGCTCCGTCCCTCAAAAAAAGGGACGAAGCATTAAAAATCTCCGCGGTTCCACCCGTATTCCGTTATAAAACGGCGCTTTACAGTCCTTTAACGGCGACCGACCGTCCGTGTTGCTGCACACGGCGCTCCAAGGCGGTGTTCGCTTTTTTACGGTCTGTGCGGCTTTCAGCCGGCGGTACGCACTCTCTTTAAAACCGATATTAAAAAGCTACTGTCCTTTTCATCGCTTTAACGAATTAAATATACAACCATTTTCCGCCGCTGTCAAGTGTTTTTTATTGCCTTTATTTCAATTAAAAGGCTTTTACTGCTCCGATTTTACCGAATCGGGCACAAAACCGTAAACCTCTTCTATTTTTATCAGATTTTTTTCATATGCCTCGTTAAGCGTATAGACCTCGCCGTCCTTTACCGCGTAAATCGCTAACGGATAGGGAAGGTACTGAACGTTTTTGCAAAAAGTATACCCGCCTATCGTTTCAGAGCAAAGCGCTTCCATATGAAGCTGACCGTCATAAGCCGCGCTGTATATCCTGAAGCCTTGAGACTCGCCGTAATACTGAAGACTGCTTTCGCTTACCTTTATGTCCGCGGCGTTAAGCTCGGCTTTAAAATATTTTTCAAACGCCGCCGTGTCACCGTCACCGCCCGTGTTTTCGGCGGTACCGGTCGGTTCGTTCCGGCTCTGATTTTCCCCGGGCGTTTTTCCGCTTTCACTGTTCTGGCTCCCGTCAGGCTTATCCGTGCCGTCAGCCGCTTCGGAAATATCCTGCTCCGCCGCGTCACCGGAAATCTGCGATTTTGCTGAATCAGACGTATCTGCGGGAACCGAACCGCTGGCAGGCTCCGAAAAAACGTCCGCCTTATCCGCAGTGCAGGCTGTGAGGACGAATAAAGCAATAATAACCGGCAGAATTTTTCTCATACGGCGCCTCCTTAAAATAAAAACGCATAAGACCCTTTAAATAAAAAGTCTTATGCGTTTATGCTGTCAAACGGAAACGGGTGTTTTACGCAAAGGCTTTTTATACGCTCACAAAAACACTTTTCTGTCCGAACAGATTATATCATACTCTTTTTGTTTTGTCTACAATTATCAGTCGAGGAAATCCTCGTTAAGCGTTACGCCGAATTCCTTTGCTATCGCGCGGAGGTTGGCGTCTGTTATGGTCTGGCGTATGCCTTTTCCGCAGGAAAGCACCTTGACATATATCTCGGCGGCCTTCTCTATCGTGTGCATAAGTCCGAAAGTGATGTCAAAATCAGGACCGGAGCAGAAAAGTCCGTGATGCGCCCAAACCGCCGCGTCAAACTTTTTCATAATCTCGCTGGTGGCAAGCGCTATATCGGCGCCGCCCGGCACCATCCACTGAACAACACCCACGCCGCCGGGGAATACAACGGGGCATTCGGTGGCGCTCTGCCATAAGGCTCTTGTTATGTCCTTGGCGGTCAGCGGCATAACATAGGTAAGCGCAATTATATTGGCGGGGTGCGCGTGGTAAATAACACGGTACTCACCGTTTGTAGCCGCTTTTCTGACACTGTGGTTCATAAAGTGGCTAGGGAACTCGCTTGTGGGTCTGCCGCCCTTCTCAAGTCCCCATACGATACGGTAGCTGTCGCCGGCTTCGTTTATCTCAACAATGCAGATATTGTCCTGCGGGGCAAGGGGAACATTGCGGAAAAATTTGCCCGAACCGGTGGCGATAAAGTATTCGCCCTTTAAATTGTCAGCCTGTACGCCCATATTGACCCACGGACGCTCAAAGCTGAAATACGGACGGCACTCCTCAACCTCTTCAGGCTTCATGCGGTATGTAAGGTTGCCGCCGTTGCGCTCGTGCCAGCCCTGCTCCCAGCCGTCCGAACACATACGGATATAGTCTTTTATAATCTGAACGTCAAGTATGCTCATTTTTACTGACCTCTCTTGCTTAAAACTTCTGCTTCGTATTTCTTTACCTCATCGAACCACTCTGCACCTGCTGGCACGCCCTCGGTCTCACAGTAACGCTCCCATACGGCTGAGAAGGGAAGCATCTTAGCTTCCTCCTGCATTACCATAAGCTCGGTAAACTTTCCTTCGTCCTGGAGCTTTTTGAGCTGCTCATTAGGCAAACACATGGCGTTGAGCAGAGCCTTCTGCCAGCTGCGGAAGCCGACAGTCCACGCGGAAATGCGGTTTATGCTCGCGTCAAAGAAGTCAAGCGCCATATAAACCCTGTCAAGCGCGTTGTTGCGGACAACTTCCTTTGCCATTTCCTTTGTCTCATCTTCAAAGAGCACCACGTGGTCGGAATCCCAGCGCACGCCTCTTGTAATGTGGAGCGCAAGCTCGGGGAAGAAGCAAAGCAGCGCCGGAATCTTGTCGGATACAAACTCCTGCGGGTGATAGTGGCCGTTGTCCATAAGCGGCAGGCAGCCGGGGTGGGTGGCGGCAAAACTTAATGTAAATTCGGCGCTGCCGGCGGTAAACGACTCAACGCCGATACCGAACACCTTTGACTCAACGCAGGGCTTTACAAGCGCGGGGTCATGCGGCTCGCTGATGATTTCCTCAAACGCTTCCTTATAGCGCTGTCTCGGGCCCATACGGTCTGCGGGAACGTCCTTGAAGCCGTCGCCCGCCCAGATGTTCATAACGCAGGGAACGCCGGTCTCCTCGGCAAAATACTGCGAAATGCGTATGCAGGCCTTGCCGTGCTCAATCCAGAAGCGGCGCACTTTTTCGTCGGGGCTTGAAAGGGTAAGCCCGTCCTTTACCATCGGGTGCGAGAAGAAGGTGGGGTTGAAGTCGATACCCATATTTCTTTCCTTTGCATATTCAACCCACTTTTTGAAATGCTTTGGCTCTAATTTGTCACGGTCGACAAACTCGCCCGGCTCAAAAATCGCGTAGCTCGCGTGAAGGTTGAGCTTTTTCTTTCCGGGGCAGAGAGACATCGCTTTATCGATGTCCTGCATAAGCTGCTCGGGTGTGGTTGCCTTTCCGGGATAGTTTCCTGTGGTTAAAATTCCGCCGCTCAAGGCGTCCTTGCTGTCGAAGCCTCCGACATCGTCGCCCTGCCAGCAGTGGAGAGCTACCGGTATGCTTTTCAGCTTTTCGATAGCCGCGTCGGTGTCAACGCCGATTTCGGCGTAACGCTTTTTAGCCTGTTCATAAGTAGACATAGGGTATTACCTCCGTTTTTTATATTTTCCGTAAACATTATACAGCCTGCAATATAAAAATTTAAGGACATTACTTTTTAAAATAATGTCCTTATTTAACCGCCGCAAAACGGCGCGAAAAATTATCCTTTGATTTTTTGCCGGTATCCGCGCGGGCTCACACCGTATTTCTGAGTAAAAATGCGGTAAAAATAGCTTGTGTTTTCATAACCTACCATAACTATTATATCGCCTACGGAAAGCGCCGTGGTTTTAAGCAGCGTCTCGGCTTTTGAGAGCCTTTTTTCCATAAGATGCTCCTTGAAGGTCTTTCCGGTCGCGGCTTTGACCGTGTTGCTTACGTATGCCGCCGACACGTTGCAGCGCTTCGCCACGCTGCTAAGCGACGCCGCGGCGTAGTTCTGCTCTATTTCGGTAAGCGCCGCTATTACAATGGCGTTTGCCGCGGTATCCGGCTCTCCCGCCACCAGTCTGTCAGACAGACCGAGAAGCTGAAGAAACAAAAGCCCCATAGTGACCTGGTTTATGTTGCGTCGGTTGGGCTGTTTATTTACTACGCTCCATATGAGATTTTCTATTAAATTCTGCACCGGCAGCACGTCGGCCACGTCAAAGTGCATATAGGCTATTTCGTGACCGCTGCCGGCAAGTCCCGAAAATATGAATTCGCTTATTTTATTGTCGGAGCCTATCATATCTATCGCAATATCGAAAAACTGCGGAAGAACTATGAGATTTATCGCGATATCGTCTATGCCGGTACGGTCGGTCTGGTGGCTCGCGTGGCGGTTGAGCAGCAGAAGCTCGCCCTTTTTGAGTATGATTTCCGTACTGTCGTTTATTATATGACGCTGTGAGCCGGAGCACATATATATTATTTCCACATAGTTGTGACTGTGCTTCGGAAAGGAGATAAAGCGTGTGTTCGGGCGGATAGTAAACAGCTTGCCCGCCTCAAGCAGCTTGCGGCTGTCCACAATAGAGGGCATATTGTCCGAATAAACGCTCATGTCGAGCTTGCCGCCGTTAAGAATGTTTCTTTCCTCGTCGGTTATTCTGGATAGCTGCTTTAAAAGCTGTTGGTCCATTTTCCACACTCCGTCCGTCAGGTCAGTATGCTTTTAAGGTTCCTGCGCTCGGTTTCAAGCGCGTCGCTGAAAAGATGGTCGTATCTGAACATAATAAATCCGCCGTAATTCGCGGCGCCTCTCGCGTCTGACACCTGTCTTTTCAGAATATCGCCCGACGCCCAGCCGCCGGTGCCGTTTTCAGCCACCCTGTATGCCGCGTGGCCGGTTATCAGCTTCACCGAGGGGCTCGTCACGGTTTTTTTCCAGTTGGCGAGCGCCGTTTCGTAAGGCAGCGAACCCTGCCCGTAATCCCAGTAGAGCTGCGGAGCCAGATAATCGACATATCCCGCGGTGCTGCCCCACAGCTTTACATCGGCGTAATTGAAGTTAAGGCAGTTGTCTATGTTGCCCTGCGGCGAGATGCCGAAGGTGATATTTTTCCGTTTCTTTATCTCGCTGTAAACCGTTTTCACAAGCTCGTTTACCGAGTCTGTTCTGAACTTTTTAAGCGTTCTTCCGGCACCGTATTTCGCGTAGGTGTTTTTATCAACCGAGCTGTCGGTCGTCGGATAAAAATAATCGTCGAAATGTATTCCGTCTATGTCGTAGTTTTCTACAAGCTCAATAATGCCGTTAAGCACGAGCCGTCTCACCTCCGGCTCACCGGGGTTGAAGTAGTAGTATTCACCGTTCGTGAAAACCTTATCGGTGCCGAGCCACTTTTTTACCGGGTCGTTTTCGGAAAACTGCTCGGTCAGCCTGTTCGCGCGGTAGGGATTAACCCACGCCTCGATTTTAAGCCCCCTCGCGTGGGCTTCCTTTACCATTATTTCAAGCGGGTCGAACGGAAAGCTGTCCTGTCTTTTTCCGGTAAAATCGACCGACGCCGGAAAATAACCGCTTTTGTAAAAAGCGTCCCCGTGGCTGCGCGCGTGTACTATTACGGTGTTGAGCCCTAGAGAAACACAGTTGTCAAAATACTTTTTTACCGAGCTTCTGAACTGACTCTCGCTTTTGTTTTTAAGTATGCTCCGGTATTCTAAAAATGATATCCAGACCGCTCTCATTTCGGTTTTTTCCGCCGGCTTTACCTGAGAGGGCTTTGAAGGCGCCGCTTCCGGCTTCGCGGAAGAAGAACCGCCCGATGTGCCGCTTTGCTGTGACGGAGAGGAAGACGATGGCGTTTTCTCCTCCGAAGCGGAGGTTTGCTGCGAATTTACGTCAGTATCCGCTGAGTGTGATGTGTCCGATGAGTCTGATGTATCTGACGCCGAAGCGTTTCCCGGCGGCGTTCCGGTATCGGGAATAGAAAAATTTTCCTCGCTGTATGTACCGTCCTGCTCCGATGAAAGCGTTTCTCCGGACGGGATAAACGCCTGCTCGCTGTCAGCCGTGAGATTGCTGCCCGCCGCCATAAAAAAGCAAAGCAGCAGACAGATTGATATTTTTAAGTTTTCATATATTTTCATGCTTTTGAATAGTTTGCCCTTTGAAGATATTGTATTTCCTTAATAAAAGATAAAACGGTATTCCGAGTATATAGCATACGCCAAGTTCCCCGAGGCCTACCTGAAGCCCCGAAATGAT
Source organism: uncultured Clostridia bacterium (assembly GCA_944376655.1). GTDB lineage: Bacteria > Bacillota > Clostridia > Oscillospirales > Acutalibacteraceae > UBA737. The sequence continues at coordinate 35,352 of CALWDJ010000011.1, read as the reverse complement.
GAAGCCCCAGAACGAATAACCCTCCGGAAGGAAGAAGAACGCGATTTCAAGGCCTATCACCAGCGCGTTTATTATTACCGGGGGAAGCATCGCGAGCAGCGGAATACCCTTGAATTTTATGCCCTTGAGCAGGTATGTAAGAATCGCGGCAATAAGAGTGGCCGCGGTGCCGAATATCATATCGAGCATATTGAACGATGCGATATTCGCTATAAAGCAGCCTATTGTTACTCCGGGAATGGCAGCAGGGGTAAAAATCGGAAGGATTGTAAGCACCTCTGAAATCCTGAACTGAACCGGTCCGTAGGCGAGCGAGAAAACATTGCTCAAAAAGGTAAGCGCCACATAAGCCGCCGCGATAAGCGCTCCGGTTACTACATATTCCGTTCTTTTTCTGCTGTCTGACATAATTTCCGTTTACCTGCCTTGCTGATGTTTTATTTTTGTGAAAGCGATTTGTAAAATTCCACGGCGAGCCTGTCGCAACGCTCGTTTTCGCTGTGTCCTGCGTGCCCCTTTACCCACTCTATCTTTACGTCGTGGGTGTCAAGAAGCTCAAGCAGACGCTCCCACAGGTCTGCGTTGAGCGCCGGCTTTTTGTCCGCCTTTCTCCAGCCGTTGCGCTGCCATGACCTCGCCCAGCCTTTTGAGAGACTGTCCGCCACGTATTTTGAATCAGTCACGAGCCGCACCGCGCAGGGCTCTTTGAGCGCCTCAAGTCCTTTTATTACCGCGGTAAGCTCCATACGGTTGTTGGTGGTGTTTTTTTCTCCGCCCGAAAGCTCCTTTTCGTGGGCTCCGTAGCGCAGAATAACACCCCACCCGCCGGGCCCCGGATTTCCGGAACAGGCGCCGTCGGTATAAATGTCAATATGCTTTTTCATATGTATAATACTCCGGGAGAAAGTGTTTTTATCAGTATCTTCTGAAACAGCCGATAACCTTTCCGAGCACGTGCGGCTCGGTGGGGTAAATAGGTGAAAAATCGGGATTTTCGGGCATAAAAATTATCTGTCCTTCCTTTATAAGCAGACGCTTTACGGTAGCCTCGTCCCCGTCCATTCCTATCACTATATCGCCGCTTTTGCAGGATATATTTTTGTCGGCTATTATAATATCGCCGTCAAGTATGCCGGCGTCACGCATACTCAGCCCCGACACCCGAAGCGCGAAAAGACCGTCGGCGTCTTTAGAAGGATAGGGAATATAATCCTCTATTTCTTCAACGGCGAGAATAGGCTTTCCGGCGGTTATTTTCCCGACAAGCGGAACCATCGACGAGTCAGCACCCGTATCAAGCCGTATGGCTCTTGAGAATTTCGCGTCCCTTACTATGTAGCTTTCCTCCTCAAGCACGTTCAGTATCGCATGAACGGTCGAGGTGGATTTGATACCGGTCGCGGCGCATATTTCCCTTACCGTGGGCGGAAATCCCGAGGACATCTGACTTACGAGGAAGCTGTATACCTTCTGCTGCTTTTCAGTAAGCGGAGCTTTTGACATATGAAAACCTCCATCGAACATTTATTCTATCAGATTATATCATTTTTCCGCTTTCTTATCAAGAGGTTTTTCCTTTTTGCCGAATATTTCTAAGCCGCCCATAATTATGAGCAGTCCGCCGAAAATTTTTCCCGTTATATCGCCGCCTATGCTGTCCGTAAGCATAAGCCCTGCTGCCGAGCCGACGAGTCCCCAGACGGCGGTTTTGAGCACAAGCCGCCATCTGATATTTTTCTTTATGGCGTAAACCGTGACCGCTGCAAGAGCGATAGGTATGAAAAACAGCAGATTTATCCCCTGTGACTCAAGCTGCGGGGTATCGGTGAAAAGGGCGAGATGTATTATAAGAACCGCGCCGCCTCCGAGCCCCATCGCTCCCGCAGTGCCTGCAAAAAGCCCCGCTATCAGGGCTGCCCACTTCATTTAAGCAGCAGGCGTATGCCTGCGTAGACCATAAAGCCGCCGAAAATGCGTTTGAGCCATACCGGAGATATCTTTTTCATTATATATGTTCCGGCAACGGCTCCGGCTATTCCCCCGGGAATGTAGGGGAGCGCGTCGGAAACGGCGACATATCCGTTCATAAGGTATAGTACGGCACTCATAACACTTATCGGCAGCATTACCGCAACGGCGTTCGCGTGTGCCTGCTTGCGCTCAAGCCCCATGCGCCTGAGCACCGGAACCGCGATTATTCCGCCTCCCGCTCCGAGCAGACCGTTTATAAAGCCGATACATATTCCCGACGCCGCCGTAAGCAGATTTTTTCTTGATTTTTCTTTCATAATATCACCTTTAATAGCTTTTCCGCCGAAGAAGCAATTAAACGCAGCCTTTAAGGAGAAATAAGGAATCAATAGCAATATTTGTCTATAAAATATAATACATTTTACTTGAAGTGAATCGGACAGATTTGTAAAATTAGAATATAAAATAATAAATTATTTGCGGGATGGGTGATTTTATGATTAAAGTAACCATTTATAACGAATTTGTCCATGAAAAGACCGAACCGGCTGTAAAGGCGATATATCCTGAAGGAATACATAACACTCTTAAGGAGAAGCTGGAGGACAGCGATATTACGGTAAGAACCGTAACGCTGGATACCGTAAACGATATAACTGATGAGCTTCTTGCCGACACCGACGTTATGATATGGTGGGGTCATATGTGTCACGGGGACGTGCCTGACGAGGTTGCAGCAAGGGTACAGAACGCAGTTCTTTCCGGTATGGGAATGATATTCCTGCACTCCGCTCACCATTCAAAGCCGTTCAGGCTGCTCATGGGAACACCCTGCTCACTCGGCTGGAGAGAGGACGGAGACTATGAGTATGTGTGGGCGTGCGATCCGAGCCACCCGATAGCAACGGGAATCGACCGCTATATAAAGCTTGATCACGAAGAAACCTATACTGAGCCTTTCAGCATACCCGAGCCTGACAAGCTGATATTCATAGGCAGCTACGAAGGCGGCGAGGCATTCAGGTCAGGCTGCTGTTACAGGCGCGGCTACGGAAAGATATTCTATTTCCAGCCCGGTCACGAGACATATCCGACCTATCATAACCCTGATGTAATAAGGGTAATAAAGAACGCGGTTTACTGGACATATTCGGATTACCGCAAGGTTATTGAATGTCCGAACGTAAAGAAAATCGAAAAGTAATCCGGAATATACCTCGGTAAAAAATGCGGAACCGTAATTCCGCGCTGAACGGAGAGAAAAAAGTATGAAAAAAAGTTTTGCCGTAATAGGCTACGGCGGACAGGGCGCGTGGCACACAAGACAGATACTTGCGAGCGACGTGGCGGAGCTTGCCGGCGTTTACGATATTGATCCGGCAAAAAACGCGGCGGCTGAAAAAAACGGTATTCACGCCTACGGCTCGCTTGAGGAACTGCTGGCGGACAGCGCCGTGGAATCTGTCGTTATAGCTGTTCCGAACGACGACCATAAGGAGCTTGTCATAAAGTCGCTTGAGGCGGGCAAAAACGTCATCTGTGAAAAGCCGGTCGAGATGTCTGTGGCGGCGTTTGACGAGATGACGGCGGCGGCTGACAGAACGGGAAAGCTGTTTACCGTTCACCAGAACAGACGGTGGGACGTTGATTTCCTCGCAATGAAAAAAATTGTTGAGTCAGGTGAAATAGGCGGGCTTATAAATATCGAGTCAAGAATACACGGTTCAAGAGGTATCCCGAGCGACTGGCGCTGCACTAAAAAGCAGGGCGGCGGAATGATACTTGACTGGGGTGTGCACCTTATCGACCAGATTCTCCAGATAATAAAGGAAAAGATTGTGAGGATATACTGCACTGAGACCCACATCACAAACAAAGAGGTTGACGACGGCTTTAAGCTCACAATGTATTTCGAGAGCGGAAAAACCGCATATGTTGAGGTCGGTACATATAACTTTATAGCTATGCCGCGTTTTTATCTCCAGTGCGAGAAAGGCAGCGCCATAATCGAGGACTGGCGCAAAAACGCTCAGGTTGCCAGAATGAAGGCGTGGAACGAAAAAGAGGTGCTGCCGGTTCAGACCGCGGCGGGCATCACAAAAACCATGGCGCCGCGTGACGAGGTAACGCTTGACATGTACGAGGCGGAGCGTCCGGTGAGCGACGTGCATGATTTTTACCGCAATTTCTGCGCCGCGCTTGACGGAAAAGAGCAGTCTCTTATAACCCACGCTCAGGTGCGTCGGGTAATGCAGGTGATGGAGGCGGCGTTCTGCTCGTCTGACAAAAAGCAGGCGACCGAGGTAAATATCTGATGGTAAGGCTTGCCACGGTGGGAACAAGCGCGATTACAGAGAAGTTTCTCGCGGCATGCAGACTTACGGGAAGATATGTTTTTAAGACAGCATATTCAAGAGATAAATCGCGCGGGGAGAGCTTCGCGGCGGCGCAGGGTTTTTCGGGCTGCTGCGACGATCTTGTCGCTTTGGCGTGTGACAGCGGAATTGACGCGGTGTATATCGCCACGCCTAACGTGTTTCACGCAGAGCAGTCAAGGCTGTTTCTTGAGAACGGCAAGCATGTACTGTGTGAAAAGCCGATTGTCACGGAATGCGGACAGTACGACAGGCTGAGCGAATACGCGCGCAAAAACGGGCTTGTTTATGCGGAGGCTATTATGTCAAGGCACTGCGCTGGCAGGGATATATTGCTTGACGCGGTAGGGAAAATAGGAAAAATATCGCTTGCGAGAATTGATTTCGGTCAGCTTTCAAGCAGATATGAGCGTTTTGCCGCGGGAGAGAGCGTCAATATATTCGATATGTCGCTTGGCGCCGGAACGCTTATGGATTTGGGAGTTTACTGTGTTTACGCGGCTGTCGACCTTTTCGGTATGCCGCGCGGCATAAAGGCCGGCGCTTCCTTCCTTAAAGGGGGTGCGGACGGCGCGGGAGCCGCTGTATTCGATTACGGCGATTTTACGGCGGTGCTATCATACAGCAAAACCGGACAAAGCGCGGCAGGCTCGGAAATAACGGGAGACCGCGGTACGGTTAAAATCGGCTCGGTTTCCCAGTACGCCGGAATATCTCTTGTCAGAAACGGAGAGGAAAAGCAGCTTCTCGGCTATCCTCCGAGAGAAGAAGTAATGCGTGGAGAGGCGGAAAAGTTCGCCGGCTGGATAGAAAATCCCAATGACTTTGCGGAGGATTACAAAGAGGTTAGCAAGCTAACGCACAATGTCCATAAATGTATGGATATGATAAAATCAGATGCAAAAATAAAATATCCGTTAAAGGAGTACAGATTATGAAGCTTGGAATTGTAAGTGCGATTTATGACGGTTTCACATTTGAGGAAGCGGTCGAGAACGCGGTCGCGAACGGTTGCGAGTGCATTGAGGTCGCCTGCTGGCCGCAGGGAAAGGCGGAGCGCAGATACGCCGGGGTAAGCCATATCGATGTGGATAATACCTCGGACGAGTATATTTCCTACATAAAGGATTTCTGCGCGAAAAAGGGAATAGAAATTTCATCGCTCGCGTTTTATCCCAATACAATGGACGGCGACACCGAAAAGAGAGCGGCGAACATAGCGCATCTTAAAAAGGTTATAAATATGAGCGCGCTGCTGGGCGTCAATATGGTTACCACCTTTATAGGCCGTGACCAGCATAAAACCGTAGAGGAAAATATAGAGCTGTTCAAGGAAATCTGGCCGCCGATAATCGCCCTTGCCGAGGAAAAGGGTGTAAAGATAGCGATTGAAAACTGCCCGATGCTTTTCGGTCCCGACCAGTGGCCGGGCGGACAGAACCTCTTTACCACACCGGCTCTGTGGCGTAAGATGTTCGAGCTTATACCGAGCAAAAATTTCGGTATAAACTATGATCCGAGCCATTTTATCTGGCAGCATATTGATTATATAAAGCCGCTTTACGAATTTAAGGACAGGATATTCCATGTTCATTTCAAGGATATAAAGCTGTATCCCGATAAGCTGAACGATGTCGGCATAATGGGCTATCCGCTTGATTTTATGAGCCCGAAGCTGCCGGGACTTGGTGATGTCGACTGGGGAAGGTATGTTTCAGCACTTACCGATATAGGCTATGACGGCTACGCCTGTATTGAGGTTGAGGATAAGGCGTTTGAGGGCTCGAAAGAACGGGTTAAGGATTCGGTAACCTTGAGCTGCCGCTATATGCGTCAGTTCGTTATATAAATAACTGGAGGTAGTAAAAATGGCAAAAATTGACATGAACAATTTCACAAGCGATATGACCGCTAAAGAGGTTGTAAGAAGCGACCGCAAGCTGCGTATCGGAATAATCGGAACAGGCGGAATAGCCAATTCTCACATAGCAAGCTATTTAAAGCAGCCTGATGTTGAGGTGGTCGCGGGTGCAGACCTAATTCCCGGAAAAGCGGCTGAATTCTTTAAGTCTCACGAGGTAGAGGCGAAGGACTTCACCGACTACAAGGAAATGATCGACACCATGAACCTTGACGCGGTAAGCGTATGCACCTATAACTGCACACACGCCGAGTGTACCATTTACGCTCTTGAGCATGGCCTTCCGGTTCTGCTTGAGAAGCCGATGACCGTAACACTTGAGGAGGCTATCGCTATCCGTGAGGCTGAGAAGAAAAGCGGAAAGATAGTTTCGGTAGGCTTCCAGCCGAGATTTGACGCTAATATGCAGATGATAAAGAAAATCGTTCAGTCAGGCGAGCTTGGAAGAATATACTATGTTCAGACCGGCGGCGGACGCAGACACGGTATTCCGGTAAGCTGGTCCGAGACCTTTATCGAAAAGGATAAAGCGGGACTCGGCGCTCTCGGCGATATCGGCTGCTACTCAATCGACCTTGTTATGAACGCTCTCGGCAATCCTAAGCCGCTCACCGTAAGCGGAACCGCTACCGATTACTTCGGCACCACACCTGAGGCTTACTCGCAGGTAGGCAAGCCGGAGTGCGCGAAGAAATTCGGCGTTGACGATTTCGCATCGGCTTACATACGTCTTGAGGGCGGCATTATACTCGATTTCCGTATCGCGTGGTATATGCATCTTGACACTCCCGGAGATACCATAATTATGGGTACAAAGGGCTCTTTGCGTATTCCGTCGACCGATTGCTGGAACGGCTCCTTCTATAAGCCGATGACCATTTATCACGATGTTGCAGGCGAGCCTGTTCAGACCGAGATACCGCTTCTGCCCGCTACAAAGGATCTGTTTGACCTTAAGATACGCTCATTCCTTGACGCGGTTATCACCGGCGGTGAGGCTCCGGTTCCGACCAGCCAGATAATCTACAACCAGGCTATACTTGACGGTATAAAGAAGTCAAGCGACTGCGGCCATGAGGTTGAGATAAATATACCCGAAATGTAATTACAACAAAGCCGGCAGCCGCTTACGGCTGCCGGTAATAATAAAACGAGGTGAAAGCTATGTATGATTTTCCGATCGCTTTACAGCTTTATTCTGTAAGGGACGATATGGAGGCCGATTTTGAGGGCACTCTTAAAAAGGTAAAGGCTCTCGGTTATGACGGTGTTGAGTTTGCCGGACTTTTCGGCAAAAGCGCCGCCGAGATAAAGAAAATGTGCGGCGAAATAGGACTTATACCGATTTCCGCGCACGTTCCGTTTGTCGATATGATGAACGACCCCGACCTTCTTTCGGTTTACGCCGAGATTGGCTGCGAATATGTTGTTATCCCTTATCTTACCGAGGAATACCGTCCGGGTCAGGATAAGTTCGCCGAAGTAATCGAGGGAGCAAAAATGCTGGGCAAAAAAGCCAGTGAGCTTGGTATGAAGCTGTGCTACCATAACCATGATTTTGAGTTTGTAAAGATAAACGGCGAGTACGCTCTTGATATTCTTTACAAGGAGGTTCCTGCCGACCTGCTTTCGACCCAGATAGATACCTGCTGGGTAAATGTGGGCGGTGAGAATCCGGCAGAGTATATCCGCAAGTACGCGGGACGCGTGGAAATCGTTCATTTAAAGGATTTCACAGGCGGCAAGAGCGAGAATATGTACGCTCTGATAGGCATTGATGATGACAAGAAGAAAGAGTCGTCAGGCAGCTTTGAGTTCCGTCCGGTAGGCAGCGGAGTGCAGAATTTCCCGGCTATTCTTGACGCTTCAAAGGAAGTAGGCGCGAAGTGGGTAGTAGTCGAGCAGGACAATCCGAGCATGGGCAAAACTCCGATTGAATGTGCCGAAGCGAGCATAAAGTACCTTAAATCGATTTTTTAAGCGCCGCGATATTGCTGCGGTACTCAGCGGGGGAGACTTTCATTATCTGCTTGAATGAGCGGTTGAAGGATCTTATCGTTCCGAAGCCGACATCTTCAGAGATGTCGGCTATTTTCATGTCGCTTTTTCTGAGCAAATTGCACGCCTCGCTGATGCGAAGGTTGTTTATGTATTCGCTGAAGCTTTGGCTGAGCTTTTTGTTTATCAGGTGTGAAATATAATATTTGCTTAAATGAAGACTGTCCGCCACAAGGTCAAGCGTGAGCTCCTCCTTAAAATTGTGACTGCAGAAATCTATAATGCTGTAAAACGCCGAGGTGCTTTCGGCCGAAACGGTTTTAAGCGTAAGTTCCGGAAGAATTGCGCTCATAAAAATGTTAAGATATCCGTTAATCGCCACATCGGCATATTCTCCGTCGGCCTCGGAAATGCTTTTGAACGACTGCGAAATTATCCGGTTTCCGGCGGGTATAAAATTAGTGTCGGGGATACATTTTGATATTTCGCCGCTTATTCTGTAAAGAATGTCAGGTGAGAAAATGACTACAAGATATTTTCCGTTTTGAAGAGTGTCGTAATAGTGGATCTGGTTAGGAAAGGTTATAAAGGTATCTCCGGCATTTAAAAGGTAGCTGTTTTTATCCGCGTATGCAACCGCTTTGCCTTTGAAAACATAAATAGCCTCGAGCTCTTTATGCAAATGAGGCAGACGGCTTAAGGAGTTTTCCTGCATACGGCTTATGGGAGAGATTTTGTTTTCATAAAAAATATCCAAAACAGTCAGCACCTCTTTTCGCTCATTTTTAAATGTAATATAACACAGAGCTTTGATTTTTGCAACGGTTTTATGCGTAACCGCACCGCGCTGACCGGAATATAATAATAACAGCATGGCTTTAAAAGCCGCTTAACATATAAAGGGAGCGTGCTGAAAATGCGGAATCTTGCTGCGCTTAAGCCCGGTGACGGGGCTGTCATAGACGAAATAAATTTAAAGGGCGGTATGAGGAGACGGCTGCTTGATATCGGAATGATACCGGGCACGGCGGTCGAGTGTGTCGGGGAAAGTCCGGCGGGCGACCCTAAGGCGTTTCTTGTAAGAGGCGCCGTGATAGCGATACGCTCCGAGGACTGCGCCGGAATATCTGTGCTTTAAAAATCTTGAAAATGTCTGTACCGTACAATATAATATTTTTAAAAGCGGCTGTGTATGATTTATGATATCATAATTATTTTACAAAGAGGTGATTCTTGCGGATATTGACAACATCAGAAGCTTTGTCTATTTCGGAGCACAGAATTATATTTCTTTGAAAATAATGCGAATGCTTGTTCCCGGATGTTTTGCGTTTTTGACTTTTATTACTTTTGCAGCCGCAATCGCAGGCAACATACTGTTCTTTCCTGTTTTGCAGCTGTTTATTGTTACGATTTATGCAATAATAGTCTATACTTTTCATATCAGCTGCCCTAAACCGTCTTTTGTCATGCGATTTTTTACAAACGCTCTAACCATTTTGTCATTAAATGCTGCTCTTCAGCTTTTTGCTTATACCGTACTTTTGGCCGGCAAATATATTTCAGTGTCGGATATTTTTATCAATATAGCGCTGCAAGCCGCTGCAGCTGTTTTATATATGCTCATTACTTTTTGTAAAATAAAATGGGGACATTATAAAAACAAAAAAACCGCCGCATATTTGTGAAACACAGCTATTGTTTCAGCAGGTGCTTTTTTAGGATATTATCTTGCAAAAATGTGTTTGTCCTATATAAGTCCTTCAATTGCGGCTGTTATTGTAATGGCTTTATTTACCGCTTTATCGGTTGTATTTTCTGTAATTACATGCTTTAATCTTATCAAAATATTTTTTTGTATTAAATATTCGATTACAGAAGATGAGACTGGAAACACAGTTTCCTTGGGACTGATTTTTGAGTAGCCTAAAAGAAGTATTTTGCATAAAATATGGTCTTCAGTATGGAAAATTGCGTTACTGGCGTTATTATCGGCAATAATGTACGGCGTTTATAAAGTAAGCAGATAAGCACAAAAAGGATTGACGGTTTACTTATAAATACGGTCAGTGACTGTCAAAAAAATTTCTTGTTGATAGACAATAATAACTTAATAACTTAATTATATTTTTAATATTAAAATCAGATTCAAGTATAATTATTTCAAACCCCGTCAGAAGCGTTTATTCGCTCCTGACGGGGTTATTTTTAACAGATATGCGGCAAATTACGGAAAAAAGCCTGCTTTAATTATCCCCGTCGCTGTCGCTGTCAATATCCTGCGTTACGCTGAAACCGCCGGTAAAACCGTTATCTATCTGCGGAATCGATATATCGCTGTCGTCGTCAAGAAGGCTCGGCTTAATATCTGTCGGGAACCGCTCGGCAAGTATGCGCTTTGCCTCCTCGCGGTCCTGCTCACGCCATTTTTTAATAAGCTGCTCGCCCTCGGGATAGCGGGTATCGTCCGGGCGGTGCTTTGCATAGAGATTAAAAATCAGTATATAACAGAGAAGCACCACGCAGGCGCCGCCGGTTGTTATAAGACCGTCAACAAGTCCGGGGGTAAGATACTCAAACCTTATCGTACTGCTTCCGGCGCCCACCTTTACCGCCATAAATCCGGCGTTCACCTTTTCAATCTCGGTCTGCTCGCCGTTGACGTAGGCTGTCCAGCCCTCGTCGTAAGGAACAGAGAAGAAGACAAGGTTTTCTTTGTCCCTTGTTACCTTTGCGGTAAAGCTGCGGTTGTCGGTCTCGAATGAGTCTGCCGCGGTCTCACGGCGGTTTTCACAGTCTGCCGCCATAGCGTCGTCCGTAAGCGAGAGGGTAGTGCCCGTTGTCTCAAAATCATATGGCGGAAGCTCGAGCTTTTCAATGTTTTCAAGCATATCGCCGTATTTTTCTATCTGCTCGTCGGTGAGCAGTATTGCCTTAAGCATAAGCGCCGCGCGGCTCGACTGGTTGTACGAGTCGCAGAAATCATAGCTCATATAATAGTCATACGAAAAGCCGTACGGTATATAGTTCTTGTTCTCGTAAATATAATATCCGCCGCTTGTTTTAAGGTACTCGTATCCCGGCATAAGCGGTTCGTCGTATTCATCGAGAAAACTGTCCCCGTCCTTGCGGTTGAGAAGATATTTTACCGAAAGCAGGGGGCGTATCGCCGCCTGATCGGTTTCGGGACGGCTTCCCACGCTGCGCTCAACGCCGATATAATCGTAGAACTCAAATATTGATGCCGGAACTACCGAATGGAAGGCGTTGATTCCCGGAAGCCCCAGATACATAGAGGTGTTGTCCACACCGTCGTATACGTCAACCCTGTAATTGTCCGGGTCCTCAAGGTCAACCTCGCCTTCGATAAGCTGGTCTATCATAACCTCCTTGATTTCATAGGAGTGGGAGCGGCCGCAGGCGATAAAAACGTTTCCGTAAACCGCGGAAACAATGCAGACGCATATGACGGCCAGCCTGTAAAAGGCGGCGCGGTCCTTTTTAAGCTCCTTAAGCAGCATACCGAGTATCACAAGGCTCATTATCGCGATAAGGCAGGCTGTCCAGAACCGAAAGACATACATTCCGTCCTCGCTCTGGGAATAAAGGCCGAAGATAAGCTCGCCGTCCGAGTTTTTCTGCGGGAAAAAGCCTATGACCGCCGTGACCGCTACCGTGATGCCCATTACCCATTTGTAGCCGACCGACCAGTTTACGGTATCGTCCTCGGTAAGGGAAACGGTCGCGAGACACATCATAAGTATCGGCATATAGAACCAGCGGGCGTAATAAGCGGTATTAAAAGCGTAAAACGCGCTGTTGAGCACCGGAACAAGCGCCATAAATATACATATCCCGATAACTCTTTTAAGCCAGTGACCCTTGCGCTGAGAAAACCAAGTGAATACGCCGACCATACTGAATACCGGCAGCCAGCCGCCGAGTGAAGACCATTTTACATCGGCACCCGGGAAAAATACCGGTCTTGCCGGAATGTCGGGCGGGAAGAAAAAGCATTGGAGGACGTTGGCGTAAATCTGCTCCTTGCCGTACATGATGGCGTTCCAGCCGTTTGTGAGCATAAGGCTTGAAACGCGGCTGTTGCTTAATATCGCAAGTATTGACGGATAGAGGAGAAATGCCGCTATTCCGAGTCCGAGCACAGCCTCGAAAATAAGAACGAAAAATCTTGAAATTTTTACTTTTATCGCGCCTGAGAAAAGGCGGACAAAGAAATATATTACTGTGAAAACAACCATTCCGAAAAAGAAAAAGTAGTTTACAACGGCGCACAGCGCCACTGCGAGCGCGAAGACAAAACGGCGGTTTTCTGTAATAAGCTGTTCAAACGCCAGCAGAAGCAGCGGAAAGACAATTATAGCCTCGTGAAAATGGTTGAAGAAAATATTGTATACCGAAAAGCCGGAAAAAGCGTAGAGAAGACCGCCGAGGCGCGCCGCCTGAGGGGTCCTCGTAAAGCGCCTGATGTAGAAATAGGAGGTAAACGCGGCGCAGCCGAATTTAAGGATAAGCAGAGGCCCTATAAGATAGGGGACAAACCAGTTCGGAAAAGGAATGGTAAGCCAGAAAAAAGGGCTGCCGAGCAGGTAAAAGCTGTACGAGCCTATGAAATTTGCGCCGAGGTCGGTAGTCCAGCTCCAGAAGATATTGCCTTCCTTTATCGCCTTGTGGCACTGCTGGTAAAACGGTATCTGCTGAACGTTGAAATCGCCGTAAAAGGTAAAATAGCCCTCGCTCATAAGCATATACGGCACAAAAAGAACCGCCGCCGTGGCGAGCGCTATGAAAAAGGTGGAAATATACTTTTCTTTTTGGGGACGAAGCGCAGTGAGCTTCGCTGAAGAAAATCTCATTTGATTCATCCTTTGAAAAAAATTTCATTATTGATATTATAACAGTTAATGGTATAATATTCAATAAAGGATGTGAACATTTTGCAAAATCATTTTTATGCGATGATGTCGCGTATGAAGAATATTTACCGCTGGGGACTTATGAGGAATACAAGGAGCGAAAACTTAAGCGAGCATTCGCTTGAAACGGCTATGATAGCTCACGCGCTCGCGGTTATAAACAGGAGGAGACTGGGCGGCACAGCCGACCCGGACAAAACCGCCGCTGCGGCTATGTTTCACGATACCTCCGAAATAATAACCGGAGATATGCCCACGCCGGTGAAGTACAATAACAGCGATATTATCTCAGCTTATAAGCAGATAGAAAAGAACGCCGAAGAAAGGCTTCTTAATATGCTGCCCGAGGATTTCCGTGAGGATTTCAAGGAAATTTACTCGCCGGACGCAGAAACCAAAAGGCTTGTAAAGGCGGCGGACAAGATATCGGCGCTTATAAAATGCACCGAGGAGCTTAATATGGGCAACCGGGAGTTTGCCGTGGCGGAAAAGACCATAAGAGAAGCGATACAAAGACTCGGCTGCCCGGAGGCTGATATTTTTATGGAAGAGTTTATGCCGAGCTTCAGCCTGTCGCTTGACGAACAGAATTAAGGAGAGACTGATATGAAAGACCAGAAAGCGTTGGCTTATGCCAATATGTACGGCGTGCTGGGCGCGCTTGAGAATCTCTGCGAGCTTGATAATAAGGCAAAGGAGATTTTAAAACAGTTAAAAAAGCCGGTTTCAATCTGCTTTGACGTAAAGGAAGGCCCTTGCCGTACCTTTCATTTTGATCAGTCAGGCTGCAAAATAACCGAGGGCAGCGAAGGAGCTGACTGTAAAATGAACTTTTCATCGCCCGAAAAGTTCAATCAGATGATAAACGAGAGCAAGCCGGGGCTGCCGGTAAAGGGAGCTGTAAAGCTGATAAGGTTCCTTACCGGTCCGTTTACCGCGCTTACTGACAGGCTTGAGGAGGTCCTGCGCCCGTCTGAGGAAAGCCTTAAAGACCGGGCGTTTTTCGAGGAGAACACTCTGCTCATGCTGTATACAATAGCCGGAGCGATATCCGGCCTTGCCAATTCCGACCCGATAGCGGAAATCTCCGCCTCAAACACGGTGGACGGCGATGTTTCCCTCGGAATAAGGGACAGGGTCTACGTTACGGTCAGGGTTAAGGACCATCACTTCACCACAATAAAGGAGCGGGCGGAAAATCCACGGGCGATTATGGAATTTTCGGATATAGACCTCGCGAGCGGGCTGTTCGCCGGCAAGGTGTCTACCATTGACGAGATGTGCAGGGGAAATATAAGGCTTTCGGGCATGATTTCAATGGTGGATAATATCAACCGCATACTTGACCGCGTTTCGCTTTATCTCGCTTAAGGAGGATACATAATGAGCAAATATCCAGAATATTCACATACAAAAAGCCGCGAGTGGTTCGACCGCGCGCTTAAGGTAATACCGTCCGGAATTTACGGGCATTTAGGACCGTCCGAGGGACTTTTCCTGCCGCTTGAGAAATGGCCGCTTATAAGCTCAAGGGCGGAGGGAACTTATTTCTGGGATATGGACGGAAATAAGTACATAGATATGATGTGCGCCTACGGGCCGAATGTGTTAGGATATAACGACCCCGAGGTGGACGCCGCGGCAGCCGAACAGCTTAAAAAGGGCAACTGCGTCACGGCGCCGTCCTACAAAATGGTAGAGTGCGCCGAGCTTCTTACCGACACGGTCGAAAGCGCCGACTGGGCTTATTTTATGAAAAACGGTACCGACGCCACTACATTTTCGGTGCTCTGCGCGAGGGCGTTTACCGGAAAGAAAAAGGTTATTTTCTTTAAAGGCTACTACCACGGAAACGACCCGTGGGCAATGAAAGCCGATTATCCGGGGATTCTGCCCGAAGACGTGCAGAACAACGTGATTCTTCCGTGGTTCGATATGGAGGGACTTGAGCGGGTATGGCAGGAAACCGGCGGAGACGTGGCGGCGCTTATCGCGCAGCCGTATGACCACGGCAATTTTTACGATAATGTCTGCTCTGATAAGGAAAAATGGCAGGCGGTAAGAAAATTCTGCGATGAGCACGGTATAGTCCTTATTTTTGACGATGTCCGCACCGGCTTCAGGCTCGATATAGGCGGAAGCGACCGCTACTACGGCATAAAGGCAGATATAATCTGCTTCTGCAAGGCGCTTGCAAACGGCTATAATATGTCCGCCGCCTGCGGCAGGGACTTTTTAAAGGCGGCGGCGTCATCGCTCTCGTTTACAGGCTCCTACTGGATGAGCGCGGTGCCCTTTGCGGCGTGCATAGCCACAATAGAAAAGATGAAAAGACTCAACACGCCGGAGCTTTTCCGTGAGAAGGGTCTGAAATTTACCGGCGCGCTCAAAAAGGCGGCGGCAGAAAACGGGTTTGACCTTGTAGTTTCGGGCGAGCCGGCACTCTTCTATTTGAGAATAGCCAATGACGACAGCCTTATGCTCCATCAGGAGTGGGTCGCCGAATGTGTTTCGAGAGGACTGTTCATAACCTCCCACCATAATCATTTCATCAACGCCGCGCTTACTGACGAAGATATTGCGCTTGCCGCCGATATCGCCTTCGACGCGTTTTCGGTCGTCGCGAAGCGCCACCCCGAAAGTTTGATTAAAAACTTGTAAGTTTGACTTAAATGTGGTATTATCAATAGGACAGTAAATTTAAAGGAATGAACGGCTATGTGCAATACAAATGAAGAAACGGCAAAAAAAAGGGTTTTAAGCTGTATCCAGCCGAGCGGACTGCTCACCCTCGGCAATTATCTCGGGGCGCTTAAAAACTGGACCGAAATGCAGTATGAGTTTGACTGCACCTACGCGGTCGCCGACCTCCACGCCATAACCGTAAGGCAGGAGCCGGCAAAGCTGCGCAGTCAGATATACTCAACATTTGCTATTTTGCTGGCGCTTGGCATTGACCCCGACAAAAACACCGTTTTCATACAGTCGCAGGTGCCTGAGCATACGGCGCTTTCGTGGCTTCTGTCCTGCTATACGCAGTTCGGCGAAATGTCCAGAATGACCCAGTTCAAGGACAAGAGCAAGAAGCACCCCGACAATATAAATGTGGGGCTTTTCTCGTATCCGGTGCTTATGGCGGCGGATATACTGCTTTATAAATCCGACCTTGTGCCGGTGGGCGAGGACCAGAAGCAGCATCTTGAGATAGCGAGGGATATCGCCGTGCGCTTCAACAATATTTACGGCGATGTTTTCACCGTGCCTGAGGCGTATATACCGAAGGCTGGGGCAAGGATACGCTCGCTTCAGGATCCGTCGAAAAAAATGTCGAAATCGGACGATAATGTCAATGCGTGGATTGCGATACTTGACGGCAGGGACGATATAATAAGAAAATTCAAGCGTGCCGTGACCGATTCCGGTTCAGAGGTCCGTATGGCGGAAGATAAGCCGGGTGTATCAAACCTTATAACCATATATTCCGCGGTCACCGGCAAAAGCACGGCTGATGTGGAGCGCGAGTTTGAGGGCAAGGGCTACGGCGACTTCAAGCTGGCGGTGGGCGAGGCGGTAGCCGATGCGCTCGCGCCCATAAAGCAGAAGCACGATGAGATAATAAAGGATAAAAAAGCGATGGAACAGCTTTATAAGGCTGGAGCCGAAAAGGCGGAATACGTCGCGAGAAAAACATACTTTAAGGCTATGAAAAAGGTCGGTTTTGTTTTATGAGCTTTCCGCTTGCGGGTAATGCTAGGGTTAAAGACGCGGTCACCTCTATGATAAGCCTGCGCCGTATTCCCCATGCCATTCTGATAGACGGGGATAAGGGCACCGGCAGGCATACGCTCGCACGGTATATAGCGCAGGCGGCGGTATGCGGCGGTGAAAACGCGCCCTGCGGCGAATGCCGCAGCTGCCGTGTGGCAAAAAGCGGCGCCCACCCGGATATAACCTTTATATCGCCGGAGGAAGGCAAAAAATTCATAAATGTCGGACAGATAAGAACGCTGCGCGCCGAAGCGTTTGTCAAGCCCCATATGAGCAAACGCAGAGTTTTTGTGATAAACACGGCGGAGGTTATGAACGAGTCGGCGCAGAACGCCTTTTTAAAGGTGCTCGAGGAGCCGCCGGAGGGTGTGATTTTCATTCTCGTTTCGCTGTCGGCGTCTGAGCTGCTTGAAACCGTCGTATCAAGGTGTACGAGACTGTCGCTTGTGCCGCCCGATATAAACACCGCCGTCAGTTATATAGCGGAAAACACCGGCTATGGAAGTGAGCTTATAGCCGCGGCAGCGGAAGAAACCGGCGGAAATATCGGAGCCGCGCTCGGAATACTGTCGGACGGCGGCGGAGAGAAAAGCGACACGGTGGAGAAATTTATTGATTATATGCTTGCGGGCGATCAGGGAAAAATGCTCGCGCTTACGGCGGATATTGAAAAGAGCCGTATCGACTCGGAGATTTTCATAAAAGAGCTCAAAGCGGGACTGGCGCGCAGAATAAGGAAAATCGGCATGACGGGAGACACGGCGGCGAAGCTGTCGGAGTTTTATTACAGCCTGTCTGAGTTTGAGGCGAGCCTTGCGACAAATATAAATTTGGGTCTGCTGTTCTGCGCGGCAGTGTGCAGGGCGGCTGAAATATATTCAAGATAATTCGGAGGAACATATGACAGAGGTCGTATCTGTAAAATTCAAGGACGGGGGCAGGGAGTATTATTTTGACCCGGACGGCATTACCCTTACCGCCGGTGAAAACGTTATTGTCGAAACCCAGAACGGAATTGAGTTCGGCACGGTGAGCACCGCGAATCGCGAGGTTGAGGACAGCACGATAGTAAAGCCGCTTAAAAAACTGCTTCGCAGGGCAACCGAAAAGGATATAAAAAAGGTCGCAGAGAACCGCAAAAAGCAGGACGAGGCGTTCGGCATCTGCGAGGAGCTTATCGCTCAGCATCAGCTTGATATGAAGCTGGTCGAGGTGGAATATTCCTTTGATTCAAATAAAATCGTCTTTTTCTTCACGTCTGACGGGAGGGTGGATTTCCGTGAGCTTGTAAAGGATCTCGCGGCGCGCTTCCATACGAGAATAGAGTTAAGGCAGATAGGCGTGCGTGACGAGGCGAAGCTGCTCGGCGGTCTCGGAATATGCGGTCAGCCCTACTGCTGCAAGCAGTTTTTAAGCGACTTCCAGCCGGTTTCCATTAAAATGGCGAAGGAGCAGGGGCTGTCGCTCAACCCGACAAAAATATCGGGGAGCTGCGGCAGGCTTATGTGCTGCCTTAAATACGAGCAGGACGCGTATGAGTATCTCAATTCCTTTACCCCAAATGTAGGCGCTACGGTGCAGACCGACGAAGGTCCTGCGGTAGTGACCGACGCGAACGTGATAACCGGCAATCTTTTTGTGAAGCTCGTGGACAGCGACAGCATACCCTTCAAGGTCCACAGGGACGATGTGAAGCTGATTTCCCGCTCGAAAAAACGGCTGAAGGAGCAGAAAAAGCCGGAGCAGTGAAAAAGCTCGGATTTTGTGAGAATGGGAATATATTTTACTTGCTTTTTGCAGCAAATGTTGCTACAATAATTAAAACAGTCTATGGAGGTGTTTTCAGATGGCTTATAAGATTTCCGACGCTTGCATCAGCTGTGGTGCCTGTGCTGCCGGCTGTCCGTGCGACGCTATCTCCGAGGGAGCAGAGCGTTACGAGATAGATCCGGAGAAGTGCATCAGCTGCGGTGCCTGCGCTGCCGGCTGCCCGGTTGAGGCTATTTCCGAAGACTAATAAAAACGCGGCGTTTTACCGTGCGCTTTGGAAATATGCAGACGTCTGTACATATTTTGTGCAGGCGTCTGTTTTTTGATTTTACGGAAAAAATAAAAAGTATTGCCGTCCGGTATTGACAAAACGGGAAATATAATATACAATAAGCGTATACGCAGAGTAGACGGTCAGGCGTTAAGTGCTGTCGGGACGGGGAGTTGCCCGGCAGACGAAGGTATATCCGCGGTCCGGCTGTCGCATCCCGCTGCCGGCTAATATCGCAGATTTTAATCTCCTTATTATCGGTAAAACGGGTAATAAGGAGGTTTTTTTATGAACAGAAAAAGCAAGCAGTACATTTACACGGTCACAATGGCGGCGCTGTTTATTGCGCTCAAGATAATACTTGAGCGGCTTATGTCTTACAGCGTCTGGAACCAGCGGTTCGGTTTTTCGTTTATCGTGATACCATTTGCCGCGCTGATGCTCGGGACACCCTGGGCGATGATAGTGGCGGGCGTCGCCGATATGCTCGGTTCCATACTTTTCTCGCCGCCGTATTTTCCGGGCTTTACGCTCACAGCGGTGCTTACGGCGCTTTGCACGGCGCTGTTTATAAGGAAAAACGCGACCTTTATCAAAATAACCGCGAGCGTGCTTATCAATCAGATTTTCGGTTCGGTGCTTATGAATTCGCTGTGGATAGCCGTTCTGTTTGACAAGGGCTTTATAGCGCTTATCCCGGGCAGAATAACACAGGCGATAATAATGACCGTCATTCAGATAACGCTGACATATATCTGCTGCGGCGAGAAAAGCGCGGTCAGGCGGAGGCTTGCGAAAGTCGGCGCGCCTCTTTCTGTGTCATGACATCAGGCTTAAATGATGTTTGCGTAAGCAATCGGATATAAAGAAATCCCCCGGATTTTTTCGTGATGTTCTTAACAGAGAAGGGGACGATATGTAACCGGAAGGCGGAATACCTTCCGGTTGCTGCTTTTTAGGCAGTCTGCTGTTAGGGGAAATATCGCATTTTCAGAGAGCGGAACACCGTTTTGTTAGGGCAGTTGGAACGCATATTTTAATGCGACAAGGCTTAAACTCGAAAAGCGGTTTAATACAGAGCTTGCGTATATATTTGCAGCCATACTTTAAAAATTGACCGAATCAAATCCAAAATCTGCGACTTATAGGTGAAAGCTTTCAAACGAGGTGAACAAATGCAGTCTTCAGAAATTCAAAATTATATGGAGTATTTGTTCCGTATCGCACTGAAGAAATGCGGAAATCTTAACGATGCCGAGGATTTGACACAGGAAGTGCTGCTTGCTGCCCTGCAATATCCAAAAGAAATTATGGATATGAAACTATGGCTTAGCAGTGCGCTGAACAATAAATATTTTGATATGCTTAGAAAAAAGTACAAGTTGCCAACTGTCAGTATTGATCTTGTCCCGGAGGAATTTGAACCGTGGGAAACAAACGAAACAGACGACAGACCGAATGCTGTATCAATTCGCAGAGAAGTAGCCTATCTTGCAGAGAAGTATCGTACAGTCATCATACGCCATTATCTGAACGGTGAAAAAGTTAAGGACATTGCCGACAGCCTCGGTGTACCCAAAGGCACAGTGCTTTCCCGCCTTTCATGCGGCAGAGAACAAATGCGGAAAGGGTTTGATGAAATGGAGTCTTACGAAAAACAAAGTTATCAGCCGGAAAGGCTTGATATCAGCTGTCATGGCTGCCAAGGATTTCACGATGAGCCATGGTCTCTTGTAGCAAACGACTTAATTAAACAAAATATTTTAATTGTGGCTTATGAAAAGCCTGTAACATGTGTAGAAATTGCAAAAGCATTGGGTATTCCTACTGCATACATAGAAAATGCTGTTCATGATCTGGTTGCATCGGAATTAATGAAAGCGGTTGGAAATAGATATTTTACTGACTTTATGATTACAAAACCGGAGCAGCGTCTTAAAGGCTTAGATGTGGAGATTGCGCTTGTAGAAACGCATTACACGGATATTTTGCGCAGCGTAAACGAATATCTTGGAAAATTGCGGACTCCTAATTTCCTTTCGCAGCTTACGGAAGGAAAAAGAAAAAAGCTGGAGTATTATTTTATCCTGCATTTATTTTCGTCGGCAATTTATACAGCTACGCAGCGAATTGTTCCGTCAAAAGAAAACTATCCGCAGCGTCCGGACGGCGGCAGGTGGATTGCTATGGGTTTACAGTATCCACAGAATTTTGATTTTGAAAGTTATCGTTGTGCAAAATATTCTTACGGTGGCTTTCGGGGAGCGTATTTTGAAGGTTTTCTTAATGCCGAGTCGATTGATCTGAAGATTTATGACACCCAACCTGACTTAAACAAATATCAGCATGGACCAATTGAAATGCAAGATGATGAACTTGCCAAACTTCTATATATCATTTCAAGAGGAATTCCGTTTGAAAATACGGGGTTTAATTTGATGTATTGTAAAGATATTCCGCATCTAACCGAATGTGGAATATTAGGCAGTATAGATGGCAAACCGTTTGTCAATCTTCCGGTGATAACACCGGATGAATACAGGATTCTCGATAAAATACGAATTGAGCATATGCATTTCATGGCGGATATACTTGAGCCTTGGCTTCGGGAGATTTTTCCTCAATTAAAAATTGAAATTCCTGCGCACCTTGTTGGAAGAGTTGCTGAATTCAGGCAGTATTCCTGCTATGCAGTACCGATGGCGTTTATGAAAAAAGCTATCGCATCTGAAGATTTCGATGCTAAAGACGGAACACCGCCTATGGTATTTGTAATAGATGATTAAAACAAAAACATGAGATAAAATTACACATCCCGCAGATTCAAATAAATCTGCGGGATGTGTTCGTCCTATTCGGTTGCTTTGATTTCTCGCTTAATGATATTACGCTTTTTCAAGCTGGGGTATTTCCTGTATATATTTGCTGGTCGGTCGGTTCTACTTTTCCATTCCGCAGGGGTAGGCGGTCTGCGCCGGCGCGGCGCCCCGCTTTACAATATCGTAGAAACGGTAGCCGCCCCTGAAATTGCAGCAGTCATAGCCGTTCTGCGAAAGTATGCGGCAGGCGATATAGCTGCGAAGCCCGCTCTGACACATAACATATACCTTTTTGCCGGACGGTATTTCGCCGATCCGCTCCCTTAAATCGTCCACCGGAATATTCACAAAGCCGTCGGCGTGGCCTCTCGAGTATTCTCCGGGTGTGCGGGTATCAAGCAGTGTTACGCTGCCGTCTCTCGGAAGCGATTGCTCGGTTTCAAGGCCGAACTGCTTTACCTTTCCGGTCATTACGTTTTCTATCATAAAGCCTGCCATATTGACAGGGTCCTTCGCCGACGAATAGGGCGGGGCGTAGGCGAGGTCAAGCCCGCAAAGCTCCGGCGCGCTCATTCCGGCGCGTATCGCCGTGGCTATAACGTCAATGCGCTTGTCAACCCCCTCATAGCCTACCGCCTGCGCGCCGAGCAGTCTTCCGGTGCCGTTTTCAAAAAGCACCTTGAGGGTCATTACTTTTCCGCCCGGATAATAGGTCGCGTGAGAGGCGGGGGAGAGTATTACATAATCGTAATCAATGCCCGCCGCCTTTGCCGCCGATTCATTTATTCCGGTCGCCGCCGCGGTTATATCAAACAGCTTTATTACCGATGAGCCCTGCGAGCCCTTGTATAGGCTGTTTCCGCCGCATACATTGTCCGCCGCTATGCGTCCCTGCCTGTTTGCCGGACCAGCCAGCGAGATAAGTGTGCTGCCGCCTGTTACAAAATGCTTTACTGCAACAGCGTCGCCTACGGCATATACGTCAGGAGCGGAGGTCTCCATTTTTTCATTTACTTCGATAGCGCCCTTTATTCCGAGCTTCAGTCCTGCTTTTTCGGCAAGGGAAGTATCGGGGGTAACGCCTATCGCGAGCAGCGCCATATCCGCCGTAATGTCGCCCGAGGAGGTTTTGACGGTCACCCTGCCGCCGTTTTTCTCAAAGCCGGTAACGGCTGTGCGGAGCATCAGCCTTATGCCGTGCTTTTCCATAAGAATGTGGAGCTGTGCCGCCATATCGGCGTCAAAGGGCGCCAAAATGTGGTCGGCGTACTCGACAAGCGTAACCCCGGCGCCCTGTGCCGAAAGGTTTTCCGCCATCTCTATTCCAATAAAGCCGCCGCCTATCACAACGGCTGAAGACGGCTTTTTCTCATCAATGAAGGAACGGATTTTAAGCGTATCCTCAACCGTGCGCAGGGTGAAGACCCTGTCGCTGTCAAGTCCCGGCATATCCGGCGCGGTCGGTCTCGCCCCTGGAGAGAGTATCAGCCTGTCATAGCTTTCGGTGTAGATTTTTCCGGTGTCAAGACCGTGCACCGTCACCGCTTTCGCGGCGGTATCGATGTCGGTCACCTCGTGGCGGACGCGGACGTCTATCCTGAAACGCTCCCAGAAGCTCTCGGGGGTCTGTAAGGTCAGGTCGTCGCTGTCGGTTATGACCCCGCCTATATAATACGGCAGTCCGCAGTTGGCGTAGGAGACAAATCCCGAACGCTCGAACATTATTATCTGCGCGCTTTCGTCAAGCCGCCTTATTCTCGCGGCGGCGGAGGCTCCCCCCGCGACGCCGCCTACTATTACGATCTTCATATTTTATCCTCTTTCGGTTTTTCCTCTGTAATTTGAAATCCCGCCTATGTCGGTCACATTTGTATAACCCGCATTTTTCAATATTTTAGCGGCGGAACTGCTTCTCGCGCCGCTTAAGCAGTGCACGAAAACCGGCGTGGATTTATCGGGGATTTTTTCGCTGATTTTACCCAGCTCGTCAAGCGGAATATTTATGCTTCCGGGGATTCTCTCCTGCCGATATTCCTGCCGGGTCCGGACATCAAGTATAACCGCTCCTTTTTCGGCGCGCGCGGTCTCTACGCCGGCGTTTATATCGGGGCGTTTAAGCAGTCCGAATAAGCTCATAACCGAACCGTCCTTATTCAAACAGCGCGAGTATGTCGGCCTTCGGGCGGTAGCCTACCGCGGTATTTACAAGCTGTCCGTTCTTGAATACCATAAGGGTCGGTATGCTCGCCACGCGGAACTGCATAGCAAGCTCGGGCTCCTCGTCCACATTTACCTTGCCGACCTTTATCCTGCCGTCGTATTCGTCGGCTATTTCCTCAACGATAGGCGCTACCATACGGCAGGGGCCGCACCATGTCGCCCAGAAATCCACCAGTACGGGAATATCGGAATTCAGTACCTCATCGCGGAAATTGTTTTTTGTAAGTCTTACTTCGTTCATTTTTATTATCTCCTTTTCAGTCTTTTGATTTATAATACAGCATACAGTGGCAGAAGCCCTCAAAATCCGGGTCCTTTATCTGCTCCCTGAACTGCTTGCACATACATTTGGTGTCCTCGCTTCTTTCAAGTACGCAGGGGCAGTAGCCGCCGGTGCGCTCAAGACCTTCCTTTACGGTTTTTACAACCTCTTTGTCTGGATTATATGTGATTTTCATTTTTTCAGCCTCCTGTAATTCCGTCAATGTAATTTCTGAGCGCTTCCTCGCTCATAGCTCCCACGTGGGCGTCCGAAACGGTGCCGTCGGCTTTTATGAATACCGACATCGGAATGCCGCTCACCCCGTAAGCGTAGGCGGCGCTGTACTGTGTGTCAAAGTATACCGGAAACTTGTAGCCCTCGTCCGAAATGAATTCTTTTACGCTTTGTTCGGTTTCCCTGAAGCCGTCGGTAAGGTTGACCATAAGAAATTCAACCTCATCGCCTAACTCGTCATATACGCTGTCAAACGCCGGAAGCTCCGATTTGCAGGGGCCGCACCAGGTCGCCCAGAAGTTTACCACAACCGGTTTTCCGAAAAAGTCTGAGAGCTTTACCTCTTTGCCGTTCCGGTCAAGCACGGTGAAGTCGTAGGCTTTTGCAGAGGAACCGCCTGTTGAGTCCGAATTACTTTCGGGCGAAAACCTATCGGAAAGAAAATTGTAGCCGAGAACCGCGCCTGCCATTACCGCGGCGAAAACAGCCGCTATAATAATATATTTTGTGCTTTTTTTCATAAAATCACCTCAGGAAAAAAGTGCGAGCAGGGAATTCATAAGCCCTGTCATCATAAGCACGCCCACGATTATAAGGAATATCCCGCAGACAATGTTTATAACACGGTAATGCTTCTTTATCGCCGAGAAAACGGATGACAGCCGGTCGATAAGCACCGCAGAGAAAAGGAACGGGACGCCGAGTCCCAAAGAATAGGCAAGCAGCAGCAGCGTGCCCCTGAGCGCTTCTCCCGAAGCCGAGGCGAGCATTATCGCCGAGCCTAAAAACGCTCCGACGCAGGGTGTAAGGCTTACCGAATATATCGCTCCGAATAAAAACGCCGAAACAACTCCGGTAACGCTTTTCCCGCCTGACATACCTTTGAAAAAAGGCAGGCGTATAACCTCAAGATAGCTGAGCCCGAAAACTATCACGACCGCTCCGCAGACTATTCCGACCGCTGTATGGTATTTTGTCAGAAATGAGCCGAGCGTTCCTGCGAAAAGTCCGAGAAGTGTGAATACAGCAGTAAAACCGAGCACGAATGCCGCAGCGCGCATTAGTGTACGGTGCTTTTTATCGGCTCCGCCGGCGAAATATGAGATGTAGAGCGGAAGCATGGGCAGCATACAGGGAGAAATAAAAGATATTACGCCCTCTAAAAATGTTATGATATACTGCAAGGTTTTATCCTCCTTTGGCGGTTTACATATGTATTTTACCTGTTTTTAAGCGCCAGAACCGTGACCGGGTCTCATTTCTCGAAAAAAAATTACGCGGAGTGAAAATCCGCGTAATTTCTAAATCATTCTTTTTAAAGCGTCCGTGTCTTTAAGTGTTATTAAGCCGCGCTTTACCTCCACAAGCCCGTCCGCCGCAAAGCGCTTGAGCATACGCGCCACAACCTCGCGTGCCGAGCTTGTGTGCTGCGCTATCTGCTCGTGGGTCATTTTTATCTGTTTAAGCCCCGTGCGCTCGTATTCCGATATCAAAAACGCCGCGAGACGGCGGTCAAAGCCCTTGAAAAGTATCTGCTGCATTGTCCACATAACTGACGAAAAGCGTTCGGTAAGCAGCTCGTACATATAGCAGCGCGCGTAAATGTTCTTTTCGCAGAGGGCGGAAAAAAATCCGGAGCTTAACACAAGCACCGAGCAGTCCGCCTCGGCGGTCATATGCGTGTCAAAGGTTATCTGGCTTATGACGCAGGAGGCGGAAAGCACGCAGGTGTCCTTCGGGTAAAGACGGAAAAGGGTTATTTCCCTGCCTTCCTCGGATAAAATATATGTACGTATTTCGCCGGAAATCAGCATTATCATTCCGAGGCATTCGCTGCCGCCCGAATGAATAAGGCTGCCTTTTTTATATTCCCTCACCGACGAATATGAGTCCGCCTGCTTTTTTTCGTCATCAGAGAGATGCTCAAAGAAGGGCAGATTCTTTAAAAGGCTTTCCTTGCCGCTCAATTTAAAAACCGCCTTTCGCACTGAAAGTAATATTATTATACCTCTGCTAAAAAAGCCTGTCAAGTGCGCGGAGCATCAGAGCTTCAGTTTTTCAAGCGCCTTCTTGTGCAGCCTTTCGGTATGCCGGACGCTGTAATTGAGAATAAAGCTGATTTCAAGCAGCGGCTTTCCGCATACGTATTTGAGATAGAGCAGCTCGCTTAAAACCCCGCCGTCAACTTCCTTTATTTTCCTTTCGATTTCATTTCTCAGCTCGTTTGCCTTTCTTATTCCGGCGAGACATTCCGCCTGATTTCCGGTGCCCGTCTCAAGCATACCGACGAGGCGTTCTATCCGCGCGTGCTGGAGCATATAAAGAGAAAGATATTTTTTCTTTTCGTTCATCTTTTTCCGCCCCTTTTGCTTTTTACGAGAACCAGCGCCACATACTGACCGTAGCTGTACGAGGTTCCGTTCATACGGTTGTACTCCTCAAGCTGCCTTATTATGATGTTAAGCGGCAGACTGCGCTCTCTTTTTCTGCGAGAAGCCTCCCTGCGCCGCATTTTCTCACCCTTTGAGCGGCAGTTTTCATCGCAGTAGGACGAGGCGCCGGCGGGCAGTTTCGCTCCGCAGCAGCGGCAGTGGAGCGACTGAACAGCGGAAATATCCGTGCCTGAACAGAACGGGCAGACATATATTTCCTCAAACGGAGGACTTAAAAGTCCGTGGGTCTGGGTAATTGTTTCGGCGGACTCGAATTCCCGACCGCATTCCTTGCAGTAATACATTGTTTTCGTCCCCTTTCGGAGATAAGAAAGTGAAAAAGGGAATAAATGTAAACACTGTAAATAAATATATCAATTTTATTTATTCTTTCTTAACAAAATCATGGCGCGTATGAAATATAATAATAATGCAATAAAGAAAGGAAGGAGCGGTATTATGGATTTCAGATACAGGCTGATGCGTTTTTTATCCGGACGTTACGGGGCAGACAGGCTGTTTTTTGTCATTTTCGCCGTTTCCGCCGTCCTTTCGGTAGCAAATATTTTTATCCGTTCGATTATACTTCAGTGTGTGGTCTACGCGCTGATGCTTTACGCGATTTTCAGGGTGTTTTCGAGAAATACCGCTCAGCGCAGCCGTGAGGACGCGTGGGTTTTTGAAAAGCTCGGTTTTATTAAAAGAAAAAAAGAGCTGCACGAGCGCAGAAAAAACGACAAATGCCATATTTATAAAAAATGTCCTTCCTGCAAGGCTATTCTTCGTCTGCCGAGGCGTATCGGCGTTCATAAGACCGTATGCCCGAAATGCGGAAAGGAATTTACCGTCAGGGTAAGAAAATAATGAAAGTAAATATTAAGAAATTTCTCGGAATCCATATTGCGGCGCTTGCCGCTATCGCTGTTTATCTTGTCCTGCCGATAAAATGCCCGATAAAATATTTTTTAGGCTTTGAATGTCCCACCTGCGGGATGACTCGCGCTATGCTTGCGCTGGCAAGAGGAGATTTTCCGGCTTATCTTGAATTTAATCCGGCAGCGCTTCCGTTTGTGCTGGTTGTTCTTTTTGCGCTTCACAGCAAATTGTTTCCTATTGACAAACGTATAAAAAACGCAATAATTATTACCGGAACTATTTGTGTAGTCATTGTATATATTTTTGAAATTATTTTTGTGTAAATCATACACTGAAATTGAATAATTTATTATTGAGTTTTTATACAATATATTGTATAATGATACCATAATAATAAATAAGGGGAGTTTATTATGGATCAGAATAAAATTGATATGTACATTATGACAAATCAGAAGTATTTTCCGGCTGAAAAGATTATGTACATAAAAGAGAAGCTTGCGGCAATGGATGAGAACAAGTTTGCTATGGTGTCTACTGTTGAAATGAAAGACCCTACAACAATTTTGCTTATCTCCATTTTCCTCGGCGGTCTCGGAATAGACAGATTTATGCTCGGAGATACCGGAATGGGAGTTCTTAAGCTGCTTACCGGAGGCTGTTGCGGTATACTTACCATTATTGACTGGTTTACCTGTATGAAGAGAACCAAAGAGCTTAACTTTACAAATATTATGACATTGCTTTAAATCAATACGGTAAAGCGTAGATTAAAACGTGCGGCGTCTGGTATCAGGCGCCGCTTTTATGCGGGGTGAAATTTTGGAATATACGGTAAAGCGTTCCTCACGCAGAACATTGAGTCTTGAAATACTGCCGGGAGGCGGTGTGCTTGTGCGCGCGCCTTTTTCTGTAAGAGACAGGCAGATAGCAGAATTTGTCGCAAGATACAGCGGCTGGATTGAAAAAAAGCTGCCCTGCGCTAAGAAACGGCTTGAAAAAGAAAAGGACATAGTGTCAAGGGAGCGGGAGCTTCGCGCGGCGGCTGAAAAAATACTGCCGGGACTGGTTGAAAAATATTCGGCTGTCACGGGACTTGTTCCGTCATCGGTAAAAATAACCTCGGCTAAAACAAGGTTCGGCTCGTGCAGCGCTGAAAATGCCGTCTGCTTTTCGTGGCGGCTTATGGCGTACCCGCCGGAGGCGGTGGAATATGTGGTGCTGCATGAGCTTGCGCATATAAAGCACCACAATCACAGCCGTGCTTTTTACGAGCTTGTAGAAAAATATATGCCTGATTACAGAAGAAGACGGAAAATGCTTAAAATTGTTTGACAAAACGTAAAGTATATTGTAATATATGTATTAAATCCGGATTTCGCGGTCGGAAACGTAAAAGCGTCAGAGCCGGCGCGGCAGTTTCGCCGCTGATATTCGGGTTTTAAATTTTTGAAAAACAGGAGACGGTTTTGTGGACGACAGTCCTGCGGGGAGTATTATACTCTTTTTACTGCTGATTCTTGCGAGCGCTTATTTTTCAGGCACGGAGATATCCTTGGCCTCGGTAAACAGGATACATATGATGAGCCGTGCTTCAAAGGGCAATAAGGGTGCTAAGAGAGTGCTTAAAATTCTCGATAATTTCGACGAGGCGCTTTCGGTACTGCTTATAGGCAACAATGTCGTTAACATAGGCTGCGCTACGCTTTCAGCCGTAATAGCCGCGCAAATCTGGGGACCGGCAGCGGTTTCCGCCTCCGCAGTTATCACCACGGTGGTAATTTTCATTTTCGGCGAAATGCTGCCGAAATGCTTTGCGCGTTCCTGCAACGAACGCTTTGCCGAGACAGCATCGGCAATACTTACCGTGCTTATGAAGGTAATAAAGCCCCTTTCGTTTTTCTTCACCGCGCTTTCATCGGCGGTGTCAAGGCCTTTCAGAAAGCACGCGGAAAATCAGGTCACAATGACCGAAGACGAGCTCAACAGCATAGTTGAGAACATATCCGAGGAGGACGGCTTTGACGGGGAGACCGGCCGTCTTGTGAAATCGGCTATGAAATTTTCCAATTCCTCCGCGAGGGAGGTAATGGTGCCGTGGGAGCAGGTGCTCAAAATAAGCACGAGCCTTAAAACGGCGCAGATTCTTGAGGTTATAAACGGCTCACCCCATTCGAGGATACCTGTTACCGACCGTGACGGCAATATAAAGGGTATTCTCCAGATAAGGAAATTTTTAAAGGCATACATAAAACAGAAGCACAATGTAATACTGGCTTCGGTTATCGATTATCCTTATTATGTAAGCGCTGACACTCCGATAGACGAGCTTCTTACCGAAATGAGCAATCACCGGCGCAATCTTGCGGTAGTTAAAGATAATGACGGCACGGTGCTCGGTATAATCACGGTAGAGGATATAATGGAGGAGCTTGTCGGCGAGATATACGATGAGGACGACGCGGGGGGTGACTCCGATGAATGAATCACTCCGTTATTTGGCGATAGTCCTCCTCATACTGCTTTCGGCTTTCTTCTCGGCGACCGAAATCGCTTTTGCGAGCGTCAATTCAGCACGCCTTAAGGCGATGAGGCAGAAAAAAGACACGCTTGCTTTGTCGCTCGCGGCAAAAATAGCGGACGATTACGAGAATATGCTCGGCGCGGTGCTGATAGGTAATAACCTTGTCAATATCGCCGCTTCCTCAATAGCTACGCTTATAGTTATGGATTATCTCGGCGCCGGATACGCGTGGGTCGCGACACTTGTTATGACCCTTTTAGTGCTCACTTTCGGCGAGATTATTCCGAAGGTGCTGGCAAAGCAGTTTGCCGAGAGCTTTTCTGTCGCTGTGGCGATACCGATATATGTGATTTCGGTTATTTTAAGACCCATAACAATTATAATGATGGCGTTTATCAATCTTGTTTCTAAACTGTGGCAGTCAAGCGTCGCCGACCATGACGCCGTTTCAGAGGACGATTTTGAGAATATAATCGATATAGTGGAGGATGAGGGGGTACTTGACGAGGAGCAGTGCGACCTTCTGCAGAACGCGCTTGATTTTGATACGGTGCTGGCGTACGAGGTCGTCACCCCGAGGGTTGATATGGAAGCGATTGATATCCACGACCCGTACGAGAAAAACGTTAAAAAGATACTTGATTCCACATATTCGAGGCTGCCCGTATTTGAGGACACGCCCGACAATATCATAGGCATACTTCACCTAAATCATTTCTATAAGGAGTACGTCTCAAACGACAGGGTCAATATCCGCAGTCTTCTGCTGCCCGTAACTTATGTGCATAAAACAATGCCGCTGCCCGATGTGCTTGAGAAAATGAAGGACTCAAAATCGCATATGGTGGTTGTGCTTGACGAGTACGGCGGCACAATGGGCATACTCACAATGGAGGACGTGCTTGAGCAGCTTGTCGGCGAGATATGGGACGAGACCGACGAAATAGAGCGCGAGTTTGTCTGCATTGACGATACTCATTTTGAGACGGACGGCGATATGCGCATATACGACTTTTTCGACGAGTTTGATATAGATATCGACGAGGACGAAAATTTTGAGTACGACGACTCGACGGTCGGCGGCTGGACAATGACCATGCTTGACGGCGAAGCCTCAAAGGGTGATTCCTTTACCTATAAGAACCTTAAAATAACGGTTATAAAGGCGGAGGAGCACCGTGTGTGGCGGGTTGCGGTAGAAAAGCTGCCCGAAGAGGAAAACCAAGATGAATGACCTGTATTCAGGGTAAAAAACGCGGCGCTAAAATGCGCCGCTGAATTATTTTAAAGATTCCGCGCCGGAACGGCGCAATAAAAGGGGAAATATCAATGGGGACACCCAATTACGGCAGAACAAAACGTACATGCTACTATACATATCTTGCTATGTCGTCGGTATTCAGTCTGCCTCCGATGCTGTTTGTGACTTTTAAGGAGCTGTACGGTATTTCATATACGCTTTCAGGTACTCTGGTGTTGGTCAATTTTGTCACACAGCTTTGTATAGACCTTATATTTACATTTTTCTCTAAACATTTTAATATCGGAAAAACAGTTAAAATTATGCCGTTGCTGACCTCGGCCGGACTGCTTCTGTACGCTCTTTCACCTCTGCTTTTCGGTGAGCATGTTTACGCTGGTCTGCTTGCGGGAACAGTGCTGTTTTCTGTTTCGTCAGGACTCAGTGAAGTGCTTTTAAGTCCCATGATAGCCGCTATTCCGTCAGATAATCCGGATCGTGATATGAGCCGGCTGCATTCGCTTTATGCCTACGGCGTATTGACCGTGGTGGTAATAAGCACGGTGTATTTCAAGCTCTTCGGCACTGAAAACTGGCAGTATCTTACCGTTTTTCTGGCTTTACTCCCGATTTTCTCGTTTGTGATGTTTTCTGTCTCTCCGATACCCGAAATGAATATTTCCGAACACGGCGGAGGGAAAACTGAAAGCGGCAGGAGGCTCGGGCTCGCGCTCTGCGTTATCTGCATATTTTTAGGCGGAGCGACCGAAAACGCCATGACCAACTGGGTTTCGGGATTTGCCGAAAGCGCGCTTAAGCTTCCCAAGGCGGCGGGAGATATTCTCGGTATGGCGCTTTTCGCGGTGCTTCTGGGGCTCGGAAGGACGCTTTACACCAAATACGGCAAAAATATAAGCCGCGTGCTGCTGCTTGGAATGTGCGGCTCGGTAGTATGCTACCTTACCGCCGGACTTTCCCCGAATGCCGCCGTTTCGCTTATCGCCTGCGTTATGACCGGCTTCTGCACCTCCATGCTCTGGCCGGGAACGCTTATACTTATGGAGGAAAAATTTCCTCGTATAGGCGTGGCGGCTTACGCGCTTATGGCGGCGGGCGGCGATTTCGGCGGCTCGGTCGCTCCTCAGGCGCTCGGAATAATAGTGGATAAGGTGACCGAGAGCGGATGGGCGGCAGAGCTTGCTCCGCGGCTTTCGCTCACGGCGGAACAGATAGGAATGAAAACCGGAATAGTATTTACCGCCGTATTCCCGATACTCGGCGTGCTGCTTCTGCTGTATATGAGAAAATACTTTTCACCCGATAAAAAGCGCGCCGCGCGGATAAGCGGGGTTAAGGCAACGGAAAAAACCGTCTGATTCAAAATATTTTTTACGCGTTGCCGGACCTTTTCGAGGTCCGGCTTTTTTGCATAATATTCCCTTGTTCACAGTTTGTTAAAAAAAGTGTTGTGTTTCGGGCGGAAATGTGATATTATTCTTTTGGCATAAAAAAAACAAACAGTGTATTTAAAAATACTTCAGATAAAATACGCGGAAACGGAGTTTAGAATGAGAGCAGACGGAAAACGCCTCAGAAATACAGACCCCATGTATACCGTGGCGTCATATATAATGAACAAGCGTGTGGATTCGATGAACATGATAACGCTTGATATACCTTACGACCCGATACAGAATTATCTCAACGAAAAGCGCAAGCAGGGAATAGCACTCAGTCATATGGGTGTGATAATAGCGGCGTATCTGAGGACCGCCGCCGAATTTCCGCTGCTTAACCGCTTTATTATGAACTGCAAGCCGTATGCCAGAAATGAGTTTACTGTCGCTATGGTGGTGCTGAAATCCGGCGAAATGGATAACGGCACAATGTCGAAAATGTTTTTTGATATGACCGATACGATATTCGACGTGAACGGCAAAATCGACAAGTACGTAACCGAAAACCGCGCCGCGCCCGAAAAAAACGGTACCGAAAAAATGATAAAGATACTTTTGGGTGCTCCCGGCGTGCTCAGAATAGGCGTGGGACTTTTCAGGTTCATGGATAAGCACGGCCTGCTTCCGAAAAAGCTGATAGATATGTCGCCGTTTCATAACAGCCTGTGTATTTCAAACCTTGCCTCTATAAGAACAAATCATATATATCACCACTGCTATGAGTTCGGCACGACCAGCGTTTTCATAACCATGGGGAACCTGCGCGAGGTGCCGAAGCGCCGCGGGAAAGAGATAGTATTTGAGCGCTGTATCCCTTTAGGCGTGGTAATGGACGAGCGCATATGCTCGGGAAGCTATTTTGCCATGGCGTTCAGACGTATCAAGCAGTATCTGCGCGACCCTGCTCAGCTTGAGCTTCCTCCCGAGACCGTGAATGAGGATCCCGGTAAATAAAGGCTTGATTTTAACGGGAAATTGATATACAATATATACATATGATTTTTATTAACGGAGGAATAGGAATGTTAGTATCTGCAAAGGAAATGCTCACAAAGGCAAAGGCCGGCAAATATGCCGTAGGCCAGTTCAATATCAACAATCTTGAATGGACAAAGGCTATTCTCCAGACAGCCGAGGAGCTGAAATCTCCCGTAATTCTCGGAGTTTCAGAGGGCGCGGGAAAATATATGTGCGGCTATAAGACCGTTGTAGGAATGGTTAACGGAATGCTTGAGGAGATGGGAATAACCGTTCCGGTTGCACTTCACCTTGACCACGGCAGCTATGAAGGCGCGAAAAAGTGCATTGAGGCGGGATTTTCTTCTGTAATGTTTGACGGTTCTCATTACCCGATTGAGGAAAATATCGCCAAGACAAAGGAGCTTGTAGAGACCTGCAATAAGCTCGGTCTTTCGCTTGAGGCCGAGGTCGGCGCAATAGGCGGCGAAGAGGACGGCGTTGTAGGCGGCGGTGAGGTCGCAGATCCAAAAGAGTGCAAGATGATAGCCGATTTAGGCATTACCATGCTCGCGGCCGGAATAGGCAACATTCACGGAAAATATCCCGCAAATTGGCCGGGACTTCGTTTTGATACCCTTGAGGAAATTCAGAAGCTCACTGGAACCATGCCGCTTGTTCTTCACGGCGGTACAGGCATACCGGCTGATATGATAAAGAAAGCCATTTCTCTCGGCGTTTCAAAGATAAACGTAAATACCGAGTGCCAGCTCGCTTTTGCAGAGGCAACACGTAAGTATATCGAGGCAGGCAAGGATCTTGAGGGCAAGGGCTTTGACCCGAGAAAGCTGCTCGCCGACGGTACAGCCGCTATAAAGGCAACCGTCAAGGAAAAGATGGAGCTTTTCGGTTCGGTAGGCAAGGCTTAATTCAATAAGAAACAGTGTAAGGAATACCGTGTATGCCTTACTTGAGAGTGTCAAAAAGTCGACACTCTCCCCCGTGAGGATGCCGTTCGCTAGAAAATCAAAGATTTTCGGACTGCACTCCCTACTCTTGCGGTACCAAAAAAAATTACGCCCTAAGCGCGGTGAGATAAGAAAACAAGCAAAAACCCTTATATCATCGCGTTTTAAGGACAGCGGGCAAACAGGTTACAAGTGAATAACCAAGCAAAAGGGACGTTATCGAGAGATAGCGTCCTTTTCTGCATACTACGCCACAGCTTCAAAGAAGTTGTGGCGTTTTTTAGTGTGCTCGGCACGCGTAATAACTTGGCGGTGAAAGTCCGCTACAGGCTTGGCAGTAGGAACTGTTAGCCGA
>CALWDJ010000010.1 GCA_944376655.1 uncultured Clostridia bacterium | reverse complement strand
TTATCCCTGATTTTTGCTCATGCAAGAAAAAAGGTATGTCTTTCGTTTATGAAAAACACACCTTTTTCAGTGCCCTTATAAATAAAGGATTCTCGGCACTAAATTTTGGTTGCGGAGGCTGGACTTGAACCAACGACCTTCGGGTTATGAGCCCGACGAGCTACCAGCTGCTCCACTCCGCGATATTTAATTGTTTCCTGCTGTATTTATATTATACACTAAACAAAGCGATAATGCAACACTTTTTTTCGCTTTTTAAGGTATTTATTTTTCCTGTGATTTTTACTCAAGAATATCCGCCGCGGCCGTGCGCGGCGGATAGATTTACAAATTTAAGCACCAAATCTGGAAACGTTGAGCTTTATTCCGGGACCCATTGTTGTTGCGATAACGCAGGACTTGATATACTGACCCTTTGTAGCGGCCGGCTTGGCTTTTACAACGGCGGCCATAAGCGCGTCAAGGTTCTCCTTTAACTTTTCAGCTCCGAAAGAAACCTTGCCGATAGGGCAGTGAATGATGTTAGTTTTATCAAGACGGTACTCTATTTTACCGGCCTTGGCTTCAGATACAGCTTTGGCAACATCGGGAGTAACCGTTCCGGCTTTCGGTGTCGGCATAAGTCCGCGGGGACCGAGTACTTTACCGAGACGTCCCACAACGCCCATCATATCGGGTGTGGCGATTACGACGTCAAAATCAAGCCAGTTTTCATTCTGGATTTTCGCAACGAGCTCTTCAGCGCCTACGAAGTCCGAACCGGCTTCCTCGGCAGCCTTTGCCTTGTCACCCTTGGCGAAAACAAGGGTTCTTACGGTTTTACCGGTTCCGTTCGGAAGGATAACCGCGCCTCTGACCTGCTGGTCAGCGTGACGTGAGTCAACGCCCAGACGGACATGGATTTCAACCGTTTCATCAAATTTTGCCGTTCCGGTCTTTACTGCGACTTCAACGGCTTCATCAATATCGTAAAGCTTGCCGGGTTCGACCAGCTTTGCGCTTTCATTATACTTTTTACCGTGTTTCATTATTTACCTCCCAATAAGTGGTTAAATCGGAATTATCCTCCCACGCGAGAGAACTTAATCGACTACTTCAACGCCCATACTGCGAGCTGTTCCGGCTATCATACTCATAGCCGCTTCAACGCTTGCAGCGTTAAGGTCGGGCATCTTGGTTTCGGCTATTTTCTTTATCTGCTCTCTGGTGATTTTGGCAACCTTGGTTTTGTTAGGTGTGCCTGAAGCACTCTCTATCCCGCACGCTTTCTTGATAAGAACCGCAGCAGGAGGAGTTTTTGTAACGAAGCTGAAGGAACGATCCGCATATACGGTGATGACAACCGGAATAATAAGACCGGCATCATTCTTTGTCCTTTCGTTAAACTCTTTGGTAAACGCCATAATGTTTACGCCGTGCTGACCGAGCGCAGGACCAACCGGGGGAGCCGGTGTAGCCTTTCCTGCAGGAATCTGCAGCTTAATGTAACCTGTAATTTTCTGAGCCATTTATTTGCACCTCCATTATTCGTGGTAACAGCGTCTTTCGACGCCTGGCGGAGCGGCTTTCCCGCCGTTCCTCCCACCGTGGCACGACCCGTGCCGGGGTAACTGTCCGCAAGCGGACTTTAATAAGCATTTCTGCATATTAACAAATCAATCTTCAAGAGCAATCTGGTCAAGCTCAAACTCGACCGGAGTTTCTCTTCCGAACATAGAGAGTCCTACGCAGACACTGTTGCTTGCGGTATCAACCGTTTTGACAACGCCTGAATAGCCCTCAAGAGGTCCGCTGATAATTTTAACATTATCGCCGGGCTTGTAGCCTACTTCAACGCTGTGCTTTTCAACGCCGAGGGCGACAACCTCTTCGTCCGTAAGCGGAACCGGCTTGGATGCCGGACCCACAAAACCCGT
This sequence comes from uncultured Clostridia bacterium, assembly GCA_944376655.1. Lineage (GTDB taxonomy): Bacteria > Bacillota > Clostridia > Oscillospirales > Acutalibacteraceae > UBA737. Next base: position 64,072 of record CALWDJ010000010.1, on the reverse strand, counting down.
GCAGCCGCGTATATTTCTCACAACATACCAGCTGTCGTCTGTGACAATCATTTTAATCAGAACATATCCGGGGAAAATTTTGCGCTCAACCTCGCGCTTTTTGTCTTCCTTAATCTCAGTGACTGTTTCGGTAGGAATTTTTATATCCTGTATGAGATCCTGCATTCCGCGGCTTTCAACCATGGTCGCAAGATCGCTTGCCACCTTGTTTTCATATCCTGAATAGGTATGAACAACATACCACTTAGCTTCTTGTGCGTCAGCCATGATCAACCTCCGGATCGTTTATGCCTGAAGAATGAGCTCGAGCAGCTTGCCGAGACCGAAGTCTATAAGCCAAATGAGCACTCCTATCAAAAGACACATTATAAGCACAATAACGGTATTCTTAAGAACATCTTTCCAGCCGGGCCATACAATCTTCTTTACTTCGCTCTTATAGTCGCGGAAGAAGAGTATAACACGTCTCATTATTGTCTTCTTGGAACCGTTTGATTCCTTGACCTCAATGTAATCGTCTATAAAGAGGTAAGCGGCTGCGATAACGGTAAAGGCAAACAGAGCGATCGCGGTTATCAGAACATACGGCGAATATGTGGTAGATGTGATGTCCGGAAGAGGACGTCTGTCCACAAATGCTTCAGGAGCGCTTAATGCGATTACCAGCATATACACCGCGTCAATGATACCGATTGCCGGAGCCATGTAGCGGAGCTTCTTGGATTTGAAAGAAAAGATGCTGATTATAAATGAAATCGCGGTAAGCAGGAAGCAGAAAAGTATATCCGAGGATATAGCCATATTGTACTCTGTTCCGTTCACCGTGATTTTGCTTCCGAAGCCCAGCTGCGCGCCGACAAGATTTACTTCGTTTCCGCCGCTGACTATCGTCGCGAACCGCATAAAGAAAAGAACAAGTGAGCCGAGACCGAAGATGACAGCCAGTATATGGCAAATTCTGTTAACAGTTTTCATCAACGAATCCTCCTACTTGGTCTCTTTATGCAGGGTGTGCTTCCTGCAGAATCTGCAATACTTGTTCATTTCAAGCCTGTCCGGATCGTTTTTCTTGTTTTTCATTGTGTTGTAGTTGCGCTGCTTGCATTCTGTACAAGCAAGTGTGATTTTAACTCTCATAACGGCACCTCCCGCTTTACGGAAATATTTTTTGCTCTTACTTAAAATCTGCCGGCAAAAGCCGACGCCGTAAAAGTAAACGCCTCCCTCGGTGTCTGCGGCGGTCACCGTACCGTACGCGGAGCCTGCCGCGATACGGAAAGCACAATACGGATGCGCGCCTGCATCAAACCGGTTCTTACGCAAAAAAAAAGAACCTTTCAGAGGTGATAGTATTATATCACACATCACCCCGAAGGTCAAGAGTTTTTTTCCTCTTATGCTATTTATGGTATGCTCCGCCTCCGTTTATGCGGAAGGCGCGGTAAAGCTGTTCGAGAAGCATTATTCTGAAAAGCTGGTGAGGGAAGGTGAGCTTTGAAAAAGACAGTCTGATATCCGAAAGCCGCTTTACCTTTTCGGACAGTCCGTAAGAGCTGCCGATAATAAATACGAGCGGGCGTCCGCTGCTTTGATTTTTATCTATATATTCCGCGAACTGCTCGCTTGAAAGCTCTTTGCCCTCTATGCAGAGCGGAACAACCGCCGCCGACGGCGGTATCCTTTTTATAATCTGCGCCGCCTCGCGCTCAAGCGCCGCGTCTGCCTCGGCCTTTGAGGGCCTGTCCGGCAGCCTTTCGGGTTCGATTTCCGTCACCGTTATATCGCAGTAGGCTTTAAGCCGTTTAATATATTCCGCGGCGGCGTCTTTCAGGTATTTTTCCTTGAGAGACGACATCGCAATAACCGTTACTTTCATCATACCACAGTCACCCTGTTGCTTGACGGAGCCGCCACCGTCAGCATATAATCACTTCCGCTTTCCGCTCCGGCGTCGGTCAGGATCGCCTCTGCGGACGAGAGAGCAAGCAGGGGAGTGTTGTTATGGCGGCTGAGATGTCCGAGAATAAAGCGTGTGGTTCCGGCTTCAAGCAGCGCGGGAAGCTCACAGGCGCACGAGGAATTTGAAATATGCCCGGTATCCGATAAAATTCTCATTTTAAGCTCCGGAGGGTACGGCCCTTTTTTGAGCATTTCAATATCATGGTTCGATTCAAGCAGAACCGCGTCGCTGCCGCTCAGCGCCTGCCTTATTTCGTCAGTAATCTTACCGAGATCGGTGCAAACGGAGATTTTCACATTATCGGGCATGAAAAAGCAGTATCCGCTCGAGCCGTCACAATCGTGCGGGGTGGCGAACCTGATAAACGCCGCGGCGGGAATTTCGGTCACCTTTCCGCTTTCCGCCGCGAGAGTTTCAATACCGGCAGGTATTTTGCCCGCGCAGATAAGGGCGGAAAGGGTTTTTTCGGACGCTATAACGCGCGCTCCAGTTTTTTTGAGAAACGGCGAAAGACCCTTGATATGGTCCGCGTGCTCGTGCGTAATGAAAATATCCGTAATATCGTCAATCCGGCCGCCCGCCGCCTCAAGCGCCGCTGCGAGCGAACGCAGCGATACGCCCGCGTCAATAAGCAGTGAGCCGGAAGGACCCGATATATATGTACTGTTTCCTGTTGAGCCGCTGAAAAGCGGACAGATTCTTGACATTTATAATCTCCTTAAAAAAGCGGACCGGAAAAACGGTCCGCTTGAATCGGTTTAAGCCTGTTTAAGCATCGGAGCCGTGTCAAATACGGGCACGCGCTTTATGTCGGCACCGAGCGCGGAGAATTTCTCCACGACGTTTTCATATCCTCTGTCAATATGGTCGATTTCCTCTATTTCCGTAGTTCCGTTGGCGGCAAGTCCCGCTATAATCATCGCGGCGCCCGCTCTTAAATCGACCGCTCTGACCGGAGCGGAATTAAGGCTTTTCACTCCGGTGATGACCGCCGTTTTTCCGTCAACCTGAATATCCGCCCCCATAAGGGTGAGCTGTTCGACATATCTGAAACGGCTGTCCCACACGCCCTCGGTCACTATGCTGGTGCCGTCCGCAAGGCTCAGCACCGTGGCGATCTGGGGCTGCATATCGGTAGGGAAGCCGGGGTGAGGCATTGTTTTTATATTGCATTTTTTCGGGCGCCTTGTCATCTGCACTCTGACAGCTTCATCATACTCGGTAACTTTAGCCCCGATTTCTATGAGCTTCGCGATTATGGATTCAAGGTGCTTCGGCGTAACATTCGTGACAAGTATATCCCCGCGCGCCGCCACGGCGGCTGCCATATAGGTGCCTGCCTCGATCTGGTCGGGAATAATACTGTAAGTCGTCCCGCTCAAATGCTTTACTCCGCGTATTTTTATAACGCCGGTGCCCGCGCCCATTATATTCGCGCCCATTGAGTTGAGGAAATTCGCGAGATCGACTATATGAGGCTCTCTGGCGGCGTTTTCTATTACCGTAAGTCCGTTTGCCTTGACCGCCGCGAGCATAATATTTATTGTCGCTCCGACCGAAACGACATCAAGATAAATTGAGCATCCGGAAAGCTGCTGGGCTTTCGCGTCAACCATTCCGTTTTCAATGGTCATTCTGGCGCCGAGCGCCTCAAAACCCTTTATGTGCTGGTCAATCGGTCTGACTCCGAAATCACAGCCGCCCGGAGGCGATACCCTCGCTCTTTTGAGTCTTCCGAGCAGAGCACCGAGAAAATAGCTTGAGGCTCTCATACCTTCCGCCATTTTTTTTGAAACCACAAATGAGTTAACATGGCGGGGATCGATTTCCACAGTGGTCTTGTTTATCGTTTTTATCTGTGCGCCGAGGCACTGCATCGCTTTAAGAAGGGTAGTCACATCGGAAATATTGGGAAGGTTTTCAATTACACAGGGCTCATCTGAAAGCAGAACCGCGGGAAGTATGGCAACAGCGGCGTTTTTAGCTCCGCTTATGCGGACTTCACCTTTTAAGGCGTTGCCGCCGTTAATTACGAATTTCTCCAAAAGAGGCACTCCCAGTCACAAGAATATTTATATATAGTGTTACCGTAATTTAAAAATCAATACGTTTAGTATTATAAACATATTTGGCTGATTTGTCAATTTTTTAATTATGACAAAAATATTACTTTTGAATAAAAAAACGACAGTATTCCCGACATCGGGGATAGGATCTTATAAAAACTGACTGCAAAATAATGAACACGAAAAGACTGAAAGACCGTTCGTGTTCATATTATTTATGTTATTCAGTTTATTTTGCCGTACAGTGGAGTATCGCTGTCCTTCTTCGGTTCTCTTGTCGGAGCGGCCGGAGTGCTTTTCTGTGCGGGACGGCGGTTTGAACGGCCGCCGCGCCTTGAGCTTTCCCTTTTTGGTGGCCTCGGGTCGGACCCCTCAAGTGAAATAACAACGCGCCTTGCCGCGCCTTCTCCGAAGGAATTGGAAGCAACGCCCTCAATTCCCTGAACAGTGGTGTGTATAATACGTCTCTCGTAAGGATTCATAGGCTCAAGACTGCGGTTCTTTCCGGTTTTAAGCACCTGACCGGAAACGCGCTTCGCAAGAGCGATAAGCGCTTCCTCACGCTTTTCACGGTAATTTCCGATATTTATGGCGACTCTGTAATATCCGCCGCCGTTGTTTGCCGCAAGCCCCGTAAGGTACTGAATGGCGTCAAGTGTTTCGCCGCGGTGACCGATAACGGTTCCGAGTCCCTCGCCGTCAAGCTCTATAAGGGCGGCGTTTTCTTTTTCGGCGACTTTTATTGTGATCTCCGAACAGCCGAGATGTGAGAGTACGGTTCTGATATAAGCTACCGCTTTTCCGGCTTTCGTGTCGGCGGGAACCTCGTCGGCATCTTTCAGCTCTCCGTAGCCCTCGCTGAGGTCATATTTTTTATTCGGCTGCTTTTTTTCTTTTGCTTCCTTGCTTTCGGTTTCCTCAAATGACTGCGGCGCGGCCTTTTCTTCTGCCTTCGGAGCTGTCTTTTCCGCCGGCTTTTCACTTTTCTGAGGCTTTACTTCAGCAGGCTGAGCCTTTTCTGCGGACGGCTTCTGCTCCGTCTTTACAGGCTTCTGCTCCGTCTTTACAGGCTTCTGCGGATTTTTTTTGCGCTGCTTCGGCTTTTCGTCGGGTATCTCGACAAAAACTCTGACCTGAGCCTGTCTTCCCCCGAAAAGTCCGAGAGTCTTTTTCTTCGGAGTGTCTATTACTTCAAACTGTATTTCTTCATCTTCCGCCGCGTTGAGTTCCGCGATGGCTTTTTCTTTTGCCTCGTCTATCGTATTGCCGAAGCCTCTTGCTTCTTTAATCAAGAGATAACCTCCTGTCAATTTATTTTCCTGCTTGAACGCTTTGGTCGGAAGCGTCCGCCGAAGCCGCCTTTTTCAACTGTATTTCCTCAAAGTCACATTCCTTGTTGAGCTCCTTAAGACGCTGCCTCGACAGCATTTTATGCGGCCCGTAGAATTGCTGCACGCCTATCTGTATTATTCCGCCGATAAGCGACGAGCAGGTCCAGTAAAACGTAACGCCGCCCGGCAGTGTAAAGCCTATTATAAGAGAAATCAGCGGCATTGTAAGCATCATACCCATCATATTGGGAGCGTCCGGATTGATTTTTTTCTGCATCATAAGCGACAGCGCGCTGGTCAGCATCTGTGCTAAAAACGCTATTACCGGCATAATCCAGATAAGCTGAGCGTCGTGGAATATGTCAAACGAGAATTTCGGGGACTCTGTAAGGTCGATTCCGAAAAGGTTAAAATCAATGCTGTTGAGCTTTGAAGATATTTCGGGGAAATTTATTTCACCGTTTCTTATAGCTTCGATTATCTGAAGCTCGGACTTATTTCCCGAAAGCTGATTCGCCGCTTCGGTTATTACCGATTTGTCAATATGCATAAGGTAGGTGAGAGGTGACATGATCAGCCAGTAAATACTCATCATAAGGACAAGACGAAGTATCATAGGCAGGCAGCCGCCCGACATAGACACGCCTTCCTCCTGATACAGCTTCTGCATAGCTTCACTGTATTTCTGCTTGTCGTCCCCGTATCTTTTTTTAAGGTCGTCGAGCTTGGGTTTTATTCTGGTCTGCTGAACCGAGGATTTCTGGCTTTTTATACTGAGGGGTATAAGCACAATATTTGCCAGAAGCGTGAAAAAGAAAACTGACGCGGCAAAGTTGCCGCCGAACAGTCCGGCGAGGTTTTCGAGAACCCAGCCGAGAGGTATATTTATAATATTGAAAATTGTTTGCATTTATGCACCGTCCATTCGCACCGCGCAAGGCGGAAACGGATATATTTTTTGTTCAGCGCCGCGCGCGCTTTTCGGGCACCGGATCATAACCGCCCCTGCAGAACGGATTACAGCGCAGAATACGCCAGATACTCAAAGCCGTACCCACAATAACGCCCCGCTTCTGTATTGCCTCAATCGCGTACGCGGAACAGGTGGGTGTAAATCTGCAGCAGGAAATTTTGCGCGGCGAAATATTTTTCTGATAAAATCTAATCAGCCATATCAGAAGTCTGCTCATTCTCAATCACATCGTTTATAACGCCCGCCTGAACCATGAGCTTTTTCATGGAAGCGGCGGCATCGGTACTTTTGATATCAAGTATTCTGGTTCTTGCTACAATTACGAAATCGTAGCCCGCCGTAATTAGGGGCAGACATTCCCTGAAAGCGGCGGTTATAACTCTTTTTGCACGGTTACGTTTAACCGCTCCGCCTATTTTCTTGCCGGCGGTTATTCCGAGACGAATTCCTTTGCGCGCTTTGACGACATATATGACAAAAAAAGGCGACACAAATGATTTTCCTTTTTTGTAAGCGCGCCTGAAGCTGTAATTTTCCTTTAGCTTAATTACACTGTTGTTCATACTACAATAAAATGAAAAGCCACTTTAAGTGGCTTTAGCCTGTCATAATAAATATGGAAGCGGCAGCTTTACTGTTTTATGAAGACAGGCAGTGCGGAAAGCAGCCTGTCCCGATTCGGCACACTGACGCCGAAAAACGATGCTATCAGTATGTCAGCTGCTTTCTGCCTTTGGCTCTGCGGCGGGCAAGTACCTTGCGGCCGTTAGCGGTAGCCATTCTCTTTAAAAAGCCGTGCTCCTTTTTTCTGTGGAGCTTTTTAGGCTGGTAAGTCCTTTTCATTTGTAAACCCTCCTTATAAACGCATATCGGTTATGAACACCGTAAATATCTTTTGATAATTCAAGTCATAACCTATCGATTCTAAATTATACCCCAAATTCCATATCCATGTCAATAAAAAAATTTAAAACAGCAAAAAATATACTTGTAAAATGGTGTATTTGTAATTATAATTGTAAAAAAGGGGTGTGGATATTATGATATTAAATGATATTTATGAAAACGATAACGAAAAGCCGCTTCAGAAATTAGCGGCTGACGGAGGTTTCACATCTGTTTTCAGAACAATCTGCTGTATAGGGGACAGTCTTTCATCAGGCGAGTTTGAGGCAAAAAACGAGAAAGGCGAGCATACCTACCATGATATGTACGAGTATTCGTGGGGTCAGTACATCGCACGTATGTGCGGCAGCAAGGTGTATAATTTTTCGCGCGGCGGAATGACAGCGGAGGAATACTGTGAATCTTTTGCCGATGAAAAGGATTTCTGGAATCCGGAATACGCCTCTCAGGCATATATAATAGCGCTGGGCGTAAACGATATACTCGGTCAGAAAAAGCCGGTCGGAACAGTTGACGATGTTGATTTTAATGATTGGCGCAATAATAAGAAAAATTTTGCCGGCTATTATGCTCAGATAATCCAGAGAATGAAGGAAATTCAGCCGCGCGCCAAATTTTTTCTTATGACTATGCTGCGTGACGGCGAAAACGATCGCAATCCGCAGGGAAAGCAGGAACACAGAAAGCTGCTTTACGGTTTTTCGGAAAAGTTCGACAACACTTATGTTTTAGACCTGCTTGAATACGGACCGGTATATGACGATAAATTCAGGGAGAAGTTTTATATGCTCGGTCATTTAAACCCTATGGGATATGTATTTACCGCAAAAATGGTTGCTTCTTATATTGATTACATAATAAGGCACAATATGCGTGATTTCAATGAGGTCGGTTTTATAGGAACCGATCTTCACGGATAAACTTGAACCGGCTGCTGCACTGAAAAGGCAACAGCCGGTTTTTTTTATCTTATATATTTGAAGCTCCCTATGTCTGACGGGTCGCTTTTATGGTTTTCAATATAATCGAAAAGCTCCTCCGGGTCTTCCGTGAAAAAACAGAGCTTAAGCGCCTGTTCGGTCATAAATTTTTGAACAGCCGCGTTTTCAAGCATTGCTTTAAGCCCGTTATAGTAACCGCCGACATTGAATACGGCTATCGGCTTTGTATGTCTCCCGAGCTGCCTTAGCGTGAAAATCTCAAAAAACTCGTCAAATGTGCCCGGGCCTCCCGGCGTCATAATAAAAGCGTCGGCTCGGGTCTCCATTATCTCCTTGCGCTCACGCATTGTTTTTGTATACACAAATTCGGTGCAGTGCTCAAAAAGCCGTCCGTCAACGTTGAAAAAGGAAGGCGCCACACCTGTGATTTTTCCTCCCGCGGAATATACGCCGCGCGCCGCGGCGCCCATAAGTCCGCTTCCGCCGCCGCCGAAAACAAGGCTGTGGCCTCTTTTTGCCATAACCGTGCCGAGCTTCTCGGTCGCCGAAATATAGCTTTTATCTATTTCATTGCTTGAAGCGCCGTATAAGCAGATATTCATATTACACCGCCTGTCATAGAAGTTCGTCAATACGGGATTCGCCGTATACCGTTATTCCGTGCTTTTTAAGCAGGGCGGCGCATATGCCGTCCCCGTCGGTCAGCGTTCCCGAAAAGCTGCCGTCATAAATTTTGCCGCTGCCGCACGCCGGACTGCGTTCTTTAAGCAGTGCCGCCTCACAGCCGAAAAACCGCGCCAGCCTTAAAACCTCGTCTGCGCCTTTAAGATACTGCGCGGTGCGGTCTGAGCCGTCGCGGCTGAACACACAGCCGTTTTTAATTTCGCAGGGAGTCCTCGGAGTAGGCAGACCTCCCATTATTTCGGGGCAGACCGGTATTAAATTATATTTATCCTTAAGTGTTATTATTCCGGCGGCGGGCTTTGAAGCCCCGTCGTACCTGCACGCCGTGCCTAACAGGCAGGCGCTTACTATAAGCGGCTTCACAGCTTTTCACCGTTGAGCGCCGAGTAAACCAGCCGGTCGCCCTCGTATACGAGCTTGAGTGAGAAAAACGGAGAATTTTCCTCTATAAGGCGGAGAAAAATCTTATCGCCCTCCCATATCGGCATCGTATACAGATTTTCCTTTCTGACCCACTCGAGCACCCCTTCGTCGCAGTCCTTAACTGTTCCGGAAAAATTGTCTGAATGAAATATATGCATATATTCCGTTTCCCATTTGTCCGAAACAAAGGTGACTATTCCGCAGTAGCGCGCCGAATTAAGCGTAAGACCTGTTTCCTCAAGCACCTCGCGGCTGTTGCATTCCTCCGGACTTTCCCTGTCCTCAAATTTTCCGCCGATGCCTACCCACTTGTCGCGGTTTAGGTCGTTTTCCTTTTTGACGCGGTGAAGCATCAGATAGCAGCCGTCTTTTTCAATATGGCAGAGGGTGGTGTTTCTCATTCGTCCGCTCCCGATGAGCTGTTTTCTTCCGGTTCCGCCGCCTGAGGCACATATCCGTCCAGATAAAATACGTCGGATTTGGTGTTTTTCTGGTCGAATATACTGTTGTACTGAATATTTTCGTATTCTTCAAGCAGGTGACTGTACGGTGAAACGTCGCTCCACTTGTAGTAATTGTTCTCGTTGTCTATATATCCTACTGTATCGATAACCGGCAGGGTTTCAGACAGCTTAAGCAGATATTTGTTGTATTCGGTGAGCTTTACTCCGGCGGTCTCAAGCACAAGGGAAGACAGATAATTGGCGCTTAGCTTGTCAATCTGCTTTTCCTCAATGTCATAATTCGCCCAGATAAAGAACGGTGTGACATGACGGAGCTGCTCCTGCTCGGGAGTAAGGTTTGAAAGATTGTCAACCCCCATTACCTCGGCTATAAAGTCGGTTTCGATTGAGGGCTGATGATCGCCGAACATACAAATAACCGTCGGCTCGTCAACGTTGCTGAAGTATTCGACAAGCTCTTTAAAAGCGTCATCGCTTGCCTTTACAAGCGAAAGGTATTTATTCGCTTTGTTGTAGTTCTTCGATACCGATGTCGCGTAAATACATTCGTCGAAATTGACGCAGCTTGTAGTATATCCGCCGTGGTTCTGCATTGTCACGTTAAACGCGAAATATGGAACAGATGTGTCCCTGTTTTCGTAATCCTCGATAAGCAGCCTGTAATCGTATGAATCGCTTACATACTGGCGTATAAGCATATTGCTGCCCGGATAGTACTGATCTATGAGAGACTGGAGAAAATCCGGATTGCTTCCGTTGCTTTTATATTCACGCATAAACGATACATCAATTATATCCTCAAGGCTCATAAAGTTGTTAAAACCGAGATAATTGTATACGCTTGTGCGGTCCCAGCCTTCCGCGTAATACGGGTGGAGAGCAAAGGAAGAGTACCCTTGAGCCTCAAGGGTTGAAACGATAGAGGCAATCGGGTTTTTGATATACAGCATATACGCATTGCTGCCTGAGGGAAGGAACGCAGTTGAATGTCCGGTTATAAACTCAAATTCCGTGTTTGAGGTGCCTGAGCCTATTACCGGAACATAAAGGTTTCCTTTTATTGTGTTTTCGGTAAGGCTGTGCATAAACGGCATATAGTCCTCGTTCGTGGTGAGGTTGCCGAGAACGCTGAGGTCGGAAAGCGACTCGTTCATTATACATATTATATTGGGCTTGGTGTAATCGTCGTCAGTGGACGGAGTTTCGCTGCTGTCGCCGCTGTCCACGACGCTGCTGACGTAATCCTTTATTTTATCCGGATTGTAGTTGTTAGGCTGAGACATATACAAATACTTCGTATTGCAGAAGAAATTGAAGGCGAAGCCGTAATTGTGATAGCCTCTTGTCTGATTCCAGAAGTCCGGCTTGACGCCCATATCCGCAAAGAAGCTCGTAAAATAGAAAAGTATAAGCAGAACAGCCGAGAATGTGCCCGTAAAGGCGCGGGAAATGATTTTTGTCAAGAGATTGTATTTCGGGGTTTTTGTTTTTACGCCTATTATTATTATGAAAATAAAAATAAGCGACGCCGTCATCACCTTGTAGGTCGGTGTGAAATTATAGGTATTCGCAACCCCCGCCGCTGTGCCTATGCTGAGGAAATCCATCGGCAGGAAGGGCGTGCCGCGGAAATCCATTATATAGCTGTGAGCCACGGCAAGACCGAAAAGTATCGGATTGACAATAAGGTAAGAAAGCCTGAAGCTGCCTGTGAGCGTAAATACCACGAAATACATTATTATCACAAGCAGATAGTTTCCCAGAAATCCGAGATAGGTCATATCGTATATGAATACGTCATTCAGACACTCGGTCATTGTAATGGTGACAAACGGCATCAGAAGCATAAAAATCATATGCCATACTTTATTGAACATACCGTTTTTGATGGTCACCGAAAACGCGGCGCAAATTCCGAGTATAAACGGGCAGAAAAGCGCGAAGGCGAGCAGCAGCCATTTGCTTGAGAAATCCTGTGATATATAAGCGTTTACATCGAGTATTACCGCTATAAGCGTTACAAGACAAATAACCGAGCCTATGATTTTAGAGCGTTTTGTTGATGTCAGCTCAAAGTTGGCTTTAAAAAAGTCAGGAGTCTTGATTCGGAAAAAATCAAGGACACGGTTCCATGTTTTACCCAAAGACATTTTATCAGCATCCCTTTCAGTCTGCAAGGCATAAGGCGCATAAAGCGTCCGGTTTCTAACAAATAGTATCTACCATTATATCAGAAAAGATTTAAAAAAACAACCATTTTTAATTCTTGAGGAGAATTGCTTGACAACGGGAATGGAAACGGATATAATAAATCAGTCCGATTTCGGACTGAAGGGAAGACGCGTGATGAACTCCGGAATAAGAAAAATTCTTTCTGATTACAACAGTCTCATAAAGGAAAACGACAGCATTTACAGAGCTGCCGCAAAGCGTTACGGGATATCGGAGGCGGCTTTCTGGATACTGTATATGATAAGGGAAAGCGGGGAGGATTTCACTCAGAACCGCATATGCTCCGAAATACATATTCCCAAGCAGACGGTAAATTCGGCGCTTTACTCGCTTATAAAGGACGGATATATCTGTCTTGAGCAAATGAGCGACCGGCGCAGCAAAAAAATTATTCTGACCGATAAAGGAAAAGCGCTTGCGGAAAGCACGGTGGATACAGTGATAGAAGCGGAGTGCGAAGCGTTTGCGGGACTTGAGGCAAGCGAAAGGAAAGAATTTATCGGTATCTTCGATAAGTATACTGAGCTTTTTAAAAAAAATATGCTTAAAAACGGTGACGAATGAATATAAAATTATCTGACCATTTCAGTTATAAAAAGCTGGCTGTATTTTGCATGCCGCCGGTGTTTATGATGATATTTACTTCTATCTACGGCGTGGTAGACGGTTTTTTTATTTCAAATTTTGTGGGGAAGCTGCCCTTTGCGGCGGTAAATCTGGTGATGCCCTTCCTTATGATTCTGGGAGGCGTCGGTTTTATGATAGGAACGGGCGGAAGCGCGCTGACCGCGAAATATCTCGGCGAGGGGGAAAAGGACAAGGCGAACCGCTGCTTTACCATGATGATACTGCTGACGGTTATATCGGGAGTTGTTTTGTCGGCGCTGGGAATGATTTTTATACGTCCCATAGTCTCTTTGCTGGGGGCGTACGGTGAAATGGCGAACTACTGTGTTACTTACGGCAGAGTGATTATGGCGTTCAATACCGCGTTTATGCTTCAGAATGTTTTTCAGACCTTTTTCACAACCGCCGAAAAGCCGCATCTCGGTCTTTTCTTCACGCTTGCCGCGGGATTCACCAATATGGCGCTCGACGCTCTTTTTATAGCGGTTTTCGACTGGGGAGTAGCGGGAGCGGCGCTTGCGACCGGAATAAGTCAGTGTGTCGGCGGAATTTTGCCGGTATTTTATTTTTGCAGACCAAACGGGAGCCTGCTCAAGTTCAGAAAGACATTTATCGAGGGCAAAACGGTTTTGAAAGCCTGCTTCAACGGCTCGTCGGAGCTGATGTCAAATATATCAGGCTCGCTTGTCGGCATGCTGTATAATTTTCAGCTGATAAGGCTTGCCGGAGAGAACGGCGTGGCGGCATACGGAGTTCTTATGTACGTGCAGTTTATATTTATTGCCGTATTCATAGGCTATTCGATAGGCACGGCTCCGGTCATATCCTATAATTTCGGGGCGGCGAATCATACTGAGCTTAAAAACATTCTCATAAAGAGTCTTAAAATAATGCTGGCTACGGGAATTGCGATGACGGCAGCTTCAAATCTGCTTTCCGCGCCTTTGGCAAAAATTTTTGTAGGCTATGACGCGTCGCTTTACGAAATGACCGTTCACGCCTTCAGGATTTTCTCCTTTGCTTTTATTTTACAGGGGATAAATATATTCACGTCCTCATTTTTCACAGCGCTCAACAACGGCGCGGTCTCTGCGGCGGTTTCTTTTCTCAGGACCCTTGTTTTTCAAAGCTCCTGCGTTATGACCCTGCCGCTTATTTCAGGCCTCGACGGAATCTGGTGGGCGGTTGCCGCGGCGGAGGTATTCGCTTTTCTCATATCAGCAGTGTTCCTTTTCGTATACCGCAAAAGGTACCGTTATATATAAAAAATCCCCCTTATAGGGGATTTTTTATTTGCTTTCAAATCTGCTGCATTTTTGCTGAGGAATTTTGACGAACAAGATTTAACAAAGCATTAGTCTTTAATAGCATCAAGTATCAGATCAACGCATTTTTCTATTCCGAGCCTTCCCGAATCAAGGCACATATCATAGTTCTTCGCATCGCCCCACTCACGGTCGGTGTAGTGCTTGTAATATATTTTACGCTTCTTGTCCTTGTCGTTAAGGCGCTGCTCCGGCTTTTTCTCGCTTTCGCCGTACAGTCTCACTATGCGTTCCGCGCGTGATTTCATATCGGCGTGGATAAACACGTTGAAAACATCGTCCCTGTCCCTCAGAATGTAATCGGCGCCGCGTCCGACTATAACACAGGGCTTTTCGGCGAGCTTCAGTATTACCTGTCTTTGCATGCAGAACAGAAAATCGGATATCGACAGACCGTTCTGTGTGCAGGGAACCCCCTGCGAGAGCGCGAATGAGAAAAAGCTCTTTGACGGCGAGAATTCTCCGTTTTCTTCTATAAACGAGGTGTCAAATCCGGTCTCGTCAGCCACCTGCTGCACCAGCTCCTTATCGTAGAAAGGAATATCAAGGCGTTCGGCAAGAATTTTGCCTACCGTGCGTCCTCCGCTTCCGAACTGGCGGCTTATTGTTATTATATTTTTTGACATACTGACTCCTCCTTATATACAACAGTATTTTTAGTCGTGCAGATAAATAGTTCTTGAGTTTCGGTGCAGATAGACATTGAGAGCAAGACCGACGCCCAGATACAGGCAGACCAGTGAGGTGCCTCCCGCGCTGAAGAAGGGAAGGGTTATTCCGACAACCGGAAGCAGTGAAAGGCACATTCCGACGTTTATTACCATCTGGGTGAAAATAACCGAGAACAGACCGACGCATATCAGCTTGCCGCTGTCCTTTGTGGAAAGCCGTGCTATCCGTATACATCTGAGGCATATCGCCGACAGCAGCAGAACGACCGCGAGGCAGCCTAAAAAGCCGAGCTCCTCGCCTATACTCACGAATATAAAGTCGTTGTAGCTGTAAGGAACCACTCCGTTTTGAGTAAGGTCGCCGTTTAAAAGCCCCTGACCCGTAAGCCCGCCGCCCGCGAGCGCGACGCTGCCCTGCCACTGCTGATATAACGAACCGCTTATATCGGCCTCGGCGTAAAACAGGCTTGTGATTCTTCTGCGCTGGTCGTCGTTCATGACAAAAAAGTATATAAAAGGCGAAGCGGCAAGAAACGCCGCGAACGCGGTAAGAAAATACTTCCATGAAAGACCTGCCGCCCACAGCATAAATACTACCATTACTGCGAAAACAAGCGCTGTACCGTCGTCTCCCTGAAAATGTATCAGCAGCACCGGAAAAGCTCCGTGCGCGCAGACCGGTATAAGGTATTTGAGCTTGTTTATATTAGGCTTTACCTTGCTTAAATGAAGGCTGAAGGTGACTATAAAGCAGATTTTAAGCAGCTCAGACGGCTGAAACGTGGTTATTCCGAGGTCGAGCCACGCCTTATCGTCGGTGCCTTCGGGCGCGAAGCCGATGAAAAATGTCAGTATCACGGGGATAACGCCGAGAGCCGCCACAAAATACCAGCGGCGGAGAATTTTCTCGTAATCGTAAGCCGAAATAATAAGCGCGGCCGCCACTCCGCCCACGGTACCGATAAGCTGGACAATTACGGGGCGGTAATTCTCAAGGTAGTGTGTCGCGGAAAATACCGCAACGCATCCGTAAAGACTGGTGAAAAGACACAGCAAAAGCAGTATTTTATCCGACTCGCGGATAAAATCCGCTATCTTTGCCATAAGGTAACGCAAAATTTCACGTCCTTTCTTAATTACATTATATTTTATTTATGCCTATTATGCAAGTAACGGTTTTGTAACTGGAAAACAATATATAAAAAAGTGTGCTGACTGTTGAATATAAAAGCCCTGTCCGGTTATGTACCGGGCAGGGCTTTCCGTAAATTTTCTTTTCCGTATCGTCTGCTTTAAGTTTGCGGGCATACCGCCGAAAGCGGGCGACGGCTGTTCTTACGGCTTTTCTTTGGCTTCCTCTACGGCTTCCTTTTCGGAAAATTTTTCGCTCAGGAGCCTGAACACCGTCCGCAGCGAGTAGCCGACCAGAGCGAGGAAAAGAAAGGTGCCGCCCACAATGTAGAACGGAAGGTAGAATCTTCCAGCAATAAGTGTTATTACCGATATTATAAGGCAGCAGTAAGTTATTATCATCAAATCGTGCGAATTTCCGGAATGATAAATCCTGTCGGCTGATATTCTTTTGAGTATCCGCCTGAGCATCACAAGCGCGATTCCGAGAAACGGAGCGCAAGGGTAGCAGGTGACCATAATAGTCGCCGGCAGCTTCTCCGAGCGGTGCATTGTTTCTACGTACCACGAAACCCCGAACGGCAGGAATATTACGATAAATACAAGCAGTGCGATAAACAGGTTTGTAAAAATAATACAGAGCTTTACTGACTTTTTCGCGTCCAACATAGCGCATAGACCTCCGTTTTATGGTAAAGCCTTAAACTTCCTTTTCTGTGACGGCTATGGCAAGCTCACGCAGCTGAGCATCGTCAACCTCTGACGGAGCGCCTGACATAAGCTCCGAAGAATTCGAGACCTTCGGAAACGCCACAACGTCGCGCAGATTGTCACAACCGCACATAAGCATTACAAGGCGGTCAAGACCTATTCCCATTCCTCCGTGCGGGGGAGCGCCGTACCTGAAAGCGTCGGTCAGGAAGCCGAACTTTCTGTGCGCCTCCTCGTCAGACAGTCCGAGAGCCTTGAACATATGCCCCTGAAGCTCGGGGTCGGTAATACGGATAGAGCCGCTTGAAAGCTCAATTCCGTTGAGCACAAGGTCATACGCGTCGGCAAATACCTTTTCCGGCGAGCTGTCAAGATACTGTATGCACTCGTCAAGCGGTTTGGTGAACGGGTGGTGCATAGCGTCCCAGCTGCCGGTTTCCTCGTTGTACTCAAAGAACGGAAATTCCGTTATCCAGAGGAAATTGTACTGCTCGGGTATAATATCAAGCCGCTTTGCTACCGTAAGCCTCAGCGCGCCGAGCACCGACAGCACTGTCTTTTTGCGGTCGGCAACAATAAGCACTACATCGCCCCTTTCGGCGCCTGTGCGCTCGTATATGGCATTAAGCTCATCTTCGGTCATAAACTTCGCGAAAGAGCAGGAGGGAGCGTCCTCCACCCAGCGGATAAAGGCAAGACCCTTTGCGCCTATGCCCTTCGCCTCCTCGGTCAGCTTGTCGATTTCCTTTCTTGTATAAACTCCGGCTGCGTTTTTGGCGTTTATCGCCCTTACGGTGCCGCCGTTTTTAACCGTGTCGGCAAATACTCCGAAGCCGCAGTCCTTTACGATATCCGAAAGGTCGGTTATTTTCATATCAAAGCGTGTGTCCGGCTTATCCGAGCCGTAACTTTCCATCGCCTCGGTGTAGGTCAGCCGCGGCAGGGGAGTGGGGACATCTGCGCCGAGCACCTCTTTGAAAAGACGCTTTACAAAGCCCTCGGCTATCGCGAAGACGTCCTCCTTCTCAACAAAGGACATCTCAAGGTCTATCTGGGTAAATTCCGGCTGACGGTCGGCTCTTAAGTCCTCGTCACGGTAGCAGCGCGCTATCTGCATATAGCGGTCAAAGCCCGAAAGCATAAGCAGCTGCTTATAAAGCTGGGGAGACTGCGGCAGGGCGAAAAAGCTGCCCTTATGAACACGCGAGGGCACAAGATAGTCGCGCGCGCCTTCAGGGGTCGATTTAATAAGGGTCGGCGTCTCTATCTCGATAAAGCCGTTCTCGTCAAAATAATCTCTTGTGACTTTGGCTATCTTATGGCGCATCATAATATTGCGCTGGAGCGGAGCCCTGCGCAGGTCAAGATAACGGTATTTAAGGCGCAGCTCCTCTTTTGCCGCCGAGTCGGTGAGTATCTCAAACGGCGGGGTCTCAGAAGCTCCGAGTATTTTAAGCTCCGTTACCTCTATTTCGATTTCGCCTGTCGGTATCTCGGTATTGACCGAGGAACGCATACGCACCTTTCCCTTTGCCATAACGACAAATTCGCTGCGCAGCGCCGAAGCCTTTTCAAAAATATCAGGGTCTGTGGTATCGTCAAAGGCGAGCTGTATAATACCGGTCCGGTCCCTTAAATCGACGAATATAAGACCGCCTAAATCACGCTGTCTCTGAACCCAGCCGGCAACCACCGTTTCGCTGCCGACCTTTTCCTTTGTCAGCTCACCGCAGTAGTCGGTGCGCTTCATTCCGTTCATTCTGTCCAGTTTCAAAACAAAACACCTCTGTATATAAAACGGTCTGAGGGTATTCAAAGCCCCGTACCGCTTTTATTTGCCGAGCACCGCATCCTCTAAATCGCCCAAAGCGTCGGAGCGGATAAGTGACATAAGAGTATCCGGAACACCGTCAAGTCCGGCTTCGGTCTCCTCGCCGGTTTTCATGTTCTTGATACGGATTTTTCCGGTCTCAAGCTCACTGCCGCCTATGACCGCGGAAAAAGCGGCGTTTATCTTGTCGGCGTACTTCATCTGCGCCTTAAGACCCCTGCCGCATATATCTGTCTGCGCCTTAAAGCCGTCCGTCCTCAAGGCCGAGCAGATTTCGGTCGCCTTAAGCTGCGCGGCATCTCCCATAGCGGCTATATAAAGGTCACAGTCGCGTACAGAGGGAAGAACGGTGCCCTGGGCTTCAAGCAGCAGCATAATGCGCTCTATTCCCATGGCAAAGCCGAGCGACGGCACCGAGGGTCCGCCCATCTGGAAAATAAGTCCGTCGTACCTGCCTCCGCCGCATACGGTTGACTGTGCGCCGATATCACCCGAAACAAACTCAAAAACCGTGCGGGTGTAATAGTCAAGCCCTCTTACTATATGCGGATTGACCGTAAATCCAATACCCGCCGCGGTAAGGTGGCGCTTGACCGCCTCGAAATGCTCACGGCAGTCATCGCAGAGATAGTCGGTCACTACCGGAGCCTTTGCGGCTATCGCGCTGCATACGGGCGACTTGCAGTCAAGTATTCTCATAGGGTTGCGCTCAAGCCTGTCCTTACAGGTGTCGCAAAGGTCGTCTATATTATTTTTAAAGTAATCTTTAAGCGCCGCTACATAGTCCTTGCGGCATTCCGGACAGCCTATCGAGTTTATTTCAAGCGAAATTTTTTCTATTCCTATATTGGAAAGCACCTGACGGGCGAGGGCTATGACCTCCGCGTCAGCCGCCGGAGCGGAAGCGCCTATGCACTCGACGCCGAACTGGTGGAACTCGCGGAGCCTTCCCGCCTGCGGCTTTTCGTAGCGGTAGCAGCCGCCTATATATGCGGTCTTTACCGGCAGCGCGCCGTTTACAAGACCCTTTTCTATGGCGCAGCGGATTACTCCCGCGGTAAATTCGGGGCGCAGCGTCACCGATCTGCCGCCCTTATCGTCAAATGTATACATTTCCTTCTGGACAACATCGGTTGTATCCCCGACGCTGCGCAGGAAAACCTCGGTATGCTCAAAAACCGGAACCCTTATTTCCTTAAAGCCGTAAAGGCGGGCGGTCTCAAGCATTTTACTCTCGACAAACTGCCATTTGTAGCTGTCGGCGGGCAGAATATCGCCGGTGCCTTTCACCGCACGGTTGATTTCAGACATAATAATCTCCATTCCGCCGCTTTGTGTCAGGCAAAAAGCAAGGCATAATCTCCACAGCGGCAGTGAGGATTATACCGGAAAAAAATCCCGGCCGCCGCTAAAGGGCGGCAGCCGTCAAATATTTAAAGTATCCGGTGGAGGCTGCGGCTTAATTGCTGCTCTTTACGATTTCGCGCCAGTCAAGGTCGCCGCGCTCAAGTCCGTGGATAAGCATTTCCGCCGTCGCTATATTAGTAGCGACCGGTATGTTGTGAACATCGCACAGGCGCAGCAGCGCGCGCTCGTCCGGCTCGCTGGGCTTCGGATTAAGCGGGTCACGGAAGAAAAGCAGAAGGTCGATTTCGTCACAGCCTATTCTTGAGGCTATCTGCTGGGCGCCTCCCTGTGAGCCGCCTAAAAATTTTACTATTTCAAGACCGGTCGCTTCGGATACGGTTTTCCCCGTTGCTCCGGTAGCGACAAGGTTATATCTGCTTAAAATGCCGCAGTATGCAATGCAAAACTGCACCATAAGTTCCTTTTTTGCGTCATGCGCTATCAATGCGATCGTCATTTGATACACTCCTTATTATATTATATTTTTTTGGGGTCGGGAAGCAGTACACGCTCACCCTCAAGCCTTGAGGCTATTCTGAGAAACGCGGACATGGGTCTGCCGCCGGATTTGAGCCGGTGATTCACCGAAAGCAGCATAAGCTCGTCGCTCGCGGGAACGATTCCGGCAAGCCGGAGACCTGCGCTGTCCATAATATCGTCTATGTTGCGGAAAATTTTTTTCTTTACGAGTCTGCATCGGAAATTGTTTATAATCAGTTTTGACGTACAGGAAATATCCGAAAGCATGCCGCTTACTGCCGCCGCGTCCCTTACCGAAACGGGATCAGGCACGGCTACGGTGAGAAAGAGCGTGCCTTCAGGCAGACAGCCGTAAAGAGAAAAATCTATGCCGGCAGGGAAATCGAATATCACGGTATCGTACAATTCCGCAGCTTTTTTCGCGAAGGCGGTAAAACGGTACGCGTCTATCATTCCGGGCGATGACGGGGCGGGAATGAGGTAAAGCCCGTCTGTACCGTCCACACTGTAAACGACATCGCTTATTTCCTTGCCCATAAGTATATCCGACAGATCGAAAACCGCCGATTTGTCCACACCGAGCATAAGGTCGAGACAGCGCAGTCCCTCGTCCATATCGACAAGCAGTGTCTTTTTATTCAGCTTAACAAAAGCGAACGCCAGCCCTGCCGCGACGGTGGATTTGCCGACTCCGCCCTTACCCGATGTAACGGCGTATACATGACCCATATATTAGGTTGCCCCTTTATGCTTCTGTGCTATTATTGTAACACAGTGTTATATTTTTGTCAATTTTTATATCATTCAAGAACCGTAAAAGGTACGGTATCCTCGGTATCGTTGTAATCAGCGAAGAAATAGGCGTCAAGTATTTCTCTTACGACAGTACCTGCGGAAAATCCGGAATTGCCGTTTTCGAGCACCACCGATATCGCTATTTCGGGATTGTCGAACGGCGCGAAGGCGATGAACACGCTGTGATCCGCCTTTCCGTCCACCTGAGACGTACCGGTTTTTCCTCCTGCCTTTATCGGATAGTCTCCGAGGGCAAGCCGTCCCGTACCGTCTTCCGTAACCGAAAGCATACCTTCCTTGACGGCGCTTAAATTTGAGTCCGACATTTCGATTTCGTTTAAGACTTCAGGCTCTGAACGTTCGTAAACGGTGGAAATATCGTAGGATACTATCTTATCGATAAGGCTTGCGCGGTAATGGGTGCCGCCGTTGGCAAGCGTCGCGGTGTAATTGGCAAGCTGAAGCGGGGTAAAGGCGTTCAGCTGACCTATCGCTATCTGAAGCGTGTCGCCGGTGCCGTCCTCAACGTCAAGAATAATACCCTTGCTGTCGTCAACCTCAACGCCGGTGGCGACGCCTAATCCGAACTGTCTGTAATAATCGGTGAGCGTTGTTGCGGTCACGCGTCTGCCGAGCTCATAAAAGAAATAGTTGCAGCTTTTAGCCAGCGCGGTTTTAAGCACGATACTGCCGTGGTAGCTCATACATTCTGGCTGATAATCGCTGAACAGTTTATAGTATTTTACGCATTTGATGGTTTCGCCCTGCTTGTACAGCCCGTTTTCGAGAGCGGCTATCGCTACGATGGGCTTTATCGTGGAGCCAATCGGGTAAACACCCTGGAAAGCGCGGTCGGTAAGCGGCTTTGTCGGGTCGCTTAACAGCTTGTCATAGTTTTCGCTCATGGTCGCCGAATCATAGGTTGGATAGTTCGCGGCGCATATCACCTTGCCGGATTCGATATGAATAGCGACCGCCGCTCCGGCGACCGCCGTGCCGCCCTCGGACTGGAGCTTTTTTACCGTGGCGGCAAGCGAGTCCTGAGCGCTGCGCTGAATCTGCTTGTCAAGCGTCAGCATTATCGTTTTTCCCGCCACAGGCTCCTTTGTGACCTCGCTTGAAATAATGTTCCCGTTAGCGTCAAGACGGTAGGTTATCTCGCCGTCGGTACCGCGCAGGTATTCTTCTCCCCACGCCTCGATACCGCTTTTGCCTACCTTGTCATCGTAGGAATAGCCTTTTTTCTTGTATTCGTCCCAGTCCTCGGCATATATCGGGCCGACCGATCCGATAAGGTTTACGGCAAGTGAGGTATCGGTATACTCCCTGAACGGGACGACATCGACCGAAACGCCCGAGAGCAGGAAGCCCGATTCGGAAATTTTACGCATAAGCTCGGTCGGGATATCCTCCGCGAAGGTGTACGGGTAGGATATTGAAAAGTCGGCTATCGCCATACTGTAACGCACGCCCATTATTCGGCGCTTTTCATCGTCGGTGTACTTTTCGAGGCCGTATTCCTCAACCATCGCGTCAAAGCAGTTCTGCGCGGTGGCGTAGTGCGCCAGCTCGAGCTCCTTTATCAGCTTGTCGGTGGATTCGCCCTCCTTGAAGCCGTAGGGGGCGGAAAGCGACATCGGAAGCTCGTCCTTCCACTCGACTCCGTTCTGCTCAAACAGCTTTATCAGCGTGAGTATCACATCGTTAATGTCGTCTTTGACATACGCCTTATTGAAAACAACATTGTATCCGTCGCGGTTGATGGCTATTTTTCTGCCGTAGCAGTCAAGTATCTCTCCGCGCGGCGCCTTGAGCACTGCGGTTCTCACCGAGGTCGCGCCGTCGGTTTTATTTGTGTATTTTTCGGCGTTTACTATCTGTATAGAATACATGCGCGCGGCGTAAAACACAATCGCGAGTATAAGTATGAATGACAGGACAGTAAGCTGAACCTGACTTTTTTTGCGGAAAGGCAATTAAAACGCTCCTTTCTCAGGCGTTTACCCGCCTGTAAAAGTATCTGAAGATAAAATAAT
The DNA here is from genome assembly GCA_944376655.1 of uncultured Clostridia bacterium. GTDB lineage: Bacteria > Bacillota > Clostridia > Oscillospirales > Acutalibacteraceae > UBA737. The sequence continues at coordinate 41,078 of CALWDJ010000010.1, read as the reverse complement.
AAGGGAATATAAAAATATTTGTATAAATTATGCTCGGAAATGCGTAGCTTAAAAGATAGGTGATGTTATCCTCTATATTGGTGATAAAGGCGTAGAAAAACAGCCAGCGCAGCAGGAAATAAACAAGGCTTGTAAGCACCGAAAGCAGAAGCGCCGAGCGTATGTTGCGGTTAAAGAGGTTGTTTGATATTGCCGCCGTAAAAGCCGCGAAAAGCATCATCGCGACAGAATTGAAGCAGAGAGTTCCTGCGGCGGCAGAGTCTGTAAGTATTCCGGTGATAAGTCCCGCAGCAGCCGCCGGCACAGGCTGGCTGAACATCGAAAAGGCGGTGAGAAGCGGAAGCATTAACATGGGCGACGCGTTTTTTATGCTGATATCGATAGCGTCGGTATAATGTATTATAAATGTAATGAAAAAAATCAGGATACTCGCGAGGACGATCCACGGGTGACGTTTTTTTATCTGCATAGCACCACCCTTATTCGCCGCTGTCGGGCATGAGTCCGCCCTGACCCTCGAAATCGGTTATTACCATTACGCCCTTTATTTCACTGAAATCCACGAAAGGCTCGATGTTCGCATATATCGAGGTATTGTATTTGTCGCTGCCTATTGATTTTATGGTGCCTATTAAAAGTCCCGACGGAAAGATACCCTCACCCGACGTCACCACATAATCGCCTACCGCTATATTGCAGGAGCGGGAAAGATTGTAGAATTTCGTAAGACCCTCGCCGGCAAGCTCCGCGGTGCCCGACAGTATGCCGGAATCGTTTGTGCGGTTGTCAAGCACTCCGGCGGTAAGCTCGGCGCTCAGCACCGTCACCACCTTTGAGGTGGTAAGCCCGGTTTGAGAGACATACCCCACAAGTCCCGCCTCGGTTATAACCGGGTCGTTCGCCTCGATTCCGTTTACTCTGCCCTTGTTTATCACAAATCCCATATAGGGGTCTTCCTTGTCGCGGGAAATAAGCGTCGCCGCGGCAAACTGAAAACTCGGGTTATTATCCTTTATTTCAAGATAGTTTTTATAAAACTCGTTTTCGCTTTTCGCCTGCTCGTAATCGGCGAGCTGCTCCCTTAATTCCGCTATTTCGCTTTCAAGCTCGGCGTTTTCAAGCGAGAGCTTTTCCCCCTCGGTATAAATTGAAACAAATTCCGATATGCCGCCTGATATTTTAGCGGCAAGCGAGCGGAATGGAGCGGTCACGGTGCCTATTATATCCGCCTGGGGCGACATTCTGCCGCCTATTACGGCAAAAGCCACCGAAACGGCGATAAGCGCCGCCGCTACGGCGAGTATGATTTTAAACTGACGGCTGCGGAAGAAAAATCGCATTTTTTTGCCTCCGGAATAAAAAATATAAAGTTATCTGAACCGTTTTCCGCGCCGGAAAACATAATTGTCAAAGCCGCTGTTAGCCTCAAGCCGCTTTGCGGTGCCCAGTACCACACAGTCAAGCGGATTTGCTGCTACTGACACCGGCATTCCGGTCTCCTCGGCTATAAGCTCGGCAAATCCCCTTAAAAGGGCGCCTCCGCCGGTAAGGGTTATGCCGCGGTCGATAATATCAGCTGCAAGCTCAGGCGGTGTCTTTTCGAGCGTGAGCCTTATAGTGTCTATAATCTGGGAAATCGGGTCGGTCATGGCGTTTCGCACCTCTTCGGAGGTGATTATCACGTTTTTCGGGAGCCCGTCCACCTGATTGCGGCCCTTTATCTCTATTGAGGTTTCGTTTTCGTACGGTTTAGCCGAGCCTATTTCTATTTTTATCTGCTCGGCGGTACGCTCACCGATAAGCAGGTTATGCTTTTTGCGGACGTAGTTTATAATAGCTTCGTCAAGGTCATCTCCCGCCACACGGATAGACTGAGCGGTTACGATATCGCCGAGTGAAATAACCGCGACCTCGCTGGTGCCGCCGCCCACATCAACCACCATGCTGCCTGCCGCGTCCCACACGGGAAGACCCGCGCCGACCGCCGCCGCCATAGGCTCCTCGACAAGGTCAACATCGGTAGCACCCGCCTGCTTTGCAGCGTCGAATACCGCGCGGCTTTCAACCTCGGTAACGCCCGCAGGTATGCAGACGACCATTCTGACACGCGAGAAAACAGAGCCTTTAAGTGCTTGTCTCACAAATCTTTTGAGCATTGCCGCGGTAACGTCGAAGTCGGCGATAACTCCGTCCTTGAGCGGACGGACCGCGATTATCGAGCCGGGAGTCCTTCCTATCATTTCCTTGGCTTCGGTACCGACCGCCCGCACGGCGTCGCTCCTTATATCGTAAGCCACTACCGACGGCTCTCGCATTATTATTCCCTTGCCTTTTACGCAGACAAGGGTATTCGCGGTGCCTAAGTCAACACCGATATCTCTCGTAAACATATGAAAACTCCCTTTTAATTAAATTTATTCGGTAATTTGAAGCTGCCCGCCGTTGTCCGGCACCACAAGCTCTATCGCGTTGTGAAGATTTGTGATAACGGTCTTTTCCTCGCCTCTCGCGTACTCGCCGTCAAGCGTCCAGGAAAGCCCGTCGCCGCCGGTGACCGTAACGTTTTCCGCAGTGAAAAACTCAAGTCCCTCACGGTTGAAGTCGCGCTTGAGTATGCCGTCTATTATCGGCTGGAGCTTCAGAATATTGTCGGGATTGCGTATGAGAAGTATCTCAAACCTGCCGTCGTTGAGCTTTACGGCCGATTCGTCGAACTTTACTATTCCGCCTACCGACATTGAGTTTGAGACCGCCCCGAAAAGAAAATCGCCCTCTGTTTCACGGCCGTCTGCCGTGAATTTGAGATGCACCGGCTTTATATTGCCGAGGCTTTTGATACCCTCGAAGAAGTAAGCCGCCTGTCCGAGCACGTTTTTCACGTCCTGCGGGGCGGAATACGAAGCGTCCGTAAAAGCGCCGAAGGAGGCGGTATAAGAAAAGTATTTGTCGGAAAATTTCCCTATATCCAGTTTTATTTTTCTGCCCGACACTATATCCTCTGCGGCTTTTTTTATGTTTCGTGATATTTTCAGCCCCGACGACCATTCGTTGAGCGTGCCTGACGGTATATATCCGAGAGTGTATTTATTGCCCGAGCGCATAAGACCGGTTATCACCTCGTTGAGAGTTCCGTCTCCGCCGCAGACAACGATTTCGTCATACTCGCCGGACCCGAGCGATGAGACACGGCTTGTGGCGTCTCCGCGGGCTTTTGTGGGGTAAACCGTAACAGTATATCCCGCAGATGAAAAGATTTCAACAACCCCTAAAAGCTCGTTTCTCATACGCGCCCTGCCGGAGCAGGGATTGACTATAAGAAGCATTTTTTTGTCCATAATACCCTGTCCTTTCCGGTTTATCTGTAATCAATCGGCAGAGTTGCCGCGGCGTTGAGCGAGGAGTCCGCCGTATTGCCGTCCGGAAATTCGTAATAAGCCTGAACTCCAACCATTGCGGCATTGTCGCCGCAGTATTTAAGCTCGGGATAATAAAGCGTTATGCCGAGCTTTCCGCACTCCTCCGACATACGTGAGCGAAGCTCACTGTTAGCGGAAACTCCGCCGGCTACCGCTATCGTTTTATAGCCGTATTTTAAAGCGGCTTTAAGCGTATTGTCTATAAGCATATCGCAGACTCTTTGCCGTACCGTGGCGCAGAGCACCGGAACATCAACCGTTCCGCCCTTTTGAGCTGTGTTGTTTACAAGATTCATAACTGCCGTTTTAAGTCCTGAAAAGCTGAAATCAAATTCTCCTCCCGAAACATGGGGGTGGGGAAGTGGGTATTTTTCTCGGTCGGCTTGCGTGGCGATTCTGTCAAGCGTTACGCCGCCCGGGTATTCAAGACCCAAAGCCCTCGCGGTTTTATCAAAGCACTCGCCCGCGGCGTCGTCCCTCGTGCCGCCTATTATGCTGAATTTCGTGTAGTCCTTTACCTCGGCTATAACCGTGTTTCCGCCTGACACCAGCAGACAGAGGAACGGCGGCTTAAGCTCCGGATTTGTAATATAGTTCGCCGCGATGTGTGAGCGCAGGTGATGTACGGGTATAAGCGGTTTTCCGAGCGAAAGTGCAAGCCCCTTGGCAAAATTCACGCCGACTAAAAGTGCGCCGATAAGCCCCGGGGCGAAGGTGACCGCCACCGCGTCTATACCGTCATAGGTCAGTCCCGCCTTTTCGAGCGCTTCGGCACATACCGCCGAAATCGCCTCGGTATGCCTTCTTGACGCAATTTCCGGCACCACTCCGCCGTATATCCGGTGTTCAGCTATCTGGGTAGCGACTATATTTGAAAGAACTTTTCGCCCTTCGGTCACCGCGGCGGCGGTTTCGTCACAGGAGCTTTCAATGCTCAGAATCTTCATCTGGATAATCAAACCTCTTTGTCATAATAAGCGCGTCCTCGCGCGGATTTCTGTAAAAATCCTTTCTTCTGCCCTCGGTAATAAATCCGAGCTTCTGATACAGCGAAACGGCGGCGTAATTCGATACCCTTACCTCAAGCGACACAAAGCGCAGCTTTTCTTCCTCTGCAAAGGTAAAAATCCGCTTTAAAAGCGCGGTTCCGGCGCCCTGCCTGCGGTAAGCCGGGTAAACCGCTACGTTTGTTATATAACCCTCGTCTATTACCGGTTTTATGCCGACATATCCTATTATATGCCTGTCGTTTTCGGCGACAAAGAATTTTGTGCCGCTTCTGTACGACTCTATAAGTCCTTCAGCCGACCACGGCTCGGAAAAGCATATTTTTTCGAGCTTGGCTATCGGCGCGATGTGCTTTTCGGTTATCGGGACTATGCGGAAATTGCCGAAAAAGCCTTCCTCGCAGAGCTTATCTACCGCCCTGAAGATTTCGTCGCGGCAATTACGGTAGACATCGGGACTGCCGCCGAACGGGTCGGATATTCCGCCGCCCAGTACCGAGAGTTTAAAGGCGGGAACGCCTGCCTGCGCGAGCGCCGCCGCGTGGGAGCGGGACAGACAGATTATTTTATCCGCCTCGTCTATATCGGTATCGGTCACCTGACGGGAAACGTGACCGCTTATGTCTATGCCGGCCTCCGCCATAACCGTCTTTGAATTTTCGCTTACGGGCGAGCCGTCCGCCGCGATACCGCGGCTTTGCGCCGTCACTCCGTACAGCTTTTTTGAATTAAGGTACCCCTCCGCCATGGGACTGCGGCAGGTATTTCCGGTACATATAAAAAGTATATTCATTATTCCTTTGCCTCAAGCCAGTTTTTTCCGGAGTGCGCCTCCGCGGTAAGCCTTACGGCAAGCTGCGCCGCGTTTTCCATTTCGGTTTCGAGCAGGGCGCAGACACCTGCGCTGTCAGCCTCGTCACACTCGACAATAAGCTCGTCGTGCACCTGTAAGATGAGCTTTGCGGTCGGATATTTTTCCGCAAGGCTTCTGTATACGTTTATCATTGCCTTTTTTATTATGTCCGCCGCGGTGCCCTGTATCGGGGCGTTTCTCGCCACCCGCTCGCCGAACGCACGCAGATTTCCGTTTGAGTTTGAAAGCTCCGGCAGCCAGCGCCGTCTGCCGTAAAGGGTGGTCACGTATCCGTCACGCTTGGCGGCGCTTATGGTGTTTTCCATATATGCCGCGACCGACGGATATCCGGCGAGATAATTTTTTATATACCTGTCCGCCTCAGCGCGTGATACGCCTATATCCTTTGAGAGCGAAAAGGCTCCTATTCCGTAGACAATTCCGAAATTGACCGCTTTTGCCCGGCTTCTTAATTCCGGAGTTATCATATCGGCAGGCATACCGAAAACCTGAGCCGCCGTAGCTGTATGAATGTCCGCTCCGCTCGTAAAGGCTTCTATCATATTTTTATCGTTTGCAATGCTCGCAAGCACACGCAGCTCAATCTGCGAATAGTCGGCGTCGCACAGCACCCTGCCGTCGGGCGCGGTGAAGTATTCACGCAGCCGCCTGCCCTCCGCCGTGCGGACGGGAATGTTCTGAAGATTAGGCTCAAGCGAGCTTATGCGTCCTGTCCGTGTTTCGGTTTGGTTGAAGGTTGAATGTATCCTGCCGTCTTCCGCTACACATTCACGCAGTCCGTCCGCGTAGGTTGATTTCAGTTTTGCAAGCTGTCTGTATTCGAGCAGCAGACCGACCGCCGGATGGGCGTAGCGCAGCTCCTCAAGCACCTCCGCTCCCGTGCTGTAACCGCTTTTTGTCTTCTTTTTCGCCGGAAGCCCCAGCTTTTCAAAAAGCGCGGTGCCGAGCTGCTTCGGTGAGTTAAGGTTAAACTCATATCCGACAAGCGAGTATATTTCGTTTTCGATTTTTTCTATCCTGCCCTTTAGTTCTTCTGAGAGCTTTTCAAGACCTTTTATGTCAACAAGAAAGCCGCAAAGCTCCATACTTGCCAGCACACGCGCCAGGGGCAGCTCTATTTCGTCAAACAGCTTACGCTGATTCGTGGTCTCAAGCTCTTTTTCGAGCGTATCGCAGCAAACAGAGAAAAGACAGGCGTTTTTAAGAAAATCATTGCTTTCTCCGGATATTTCCGCCGAGCCTGAAGTGTATTCCTGTAAAAGCCGCTCCGCCGAATATGAGGAGGCGGACGGGTTGCAGAGGTATGCCGCCAGCATGGCGTCAAACACAATGCCGGTTATATCGCCGTATTTTTTGTAGAGGTTTTTGCTGTCGTACACACGCTTTTTTATGCTGCCGTCAGCCAGAACCGCCGCCGCGGTTTTCTCGTCCGCCTGAAAAACGGTGCGCCCTGTCACAATCGCGCAGGCGCCGTTTTCAAAACAGATGTCGGCGGTATCTCCGGCTTTAAGCGATAATTCAGCCGCGACAGTGAATTTTTCGTTTTTTGCAGCGCTGTCTGAAAGCGGCGCTGAGTTGTCCGGAGTAATGCCCATTTTTTTCATCAGTCCGAAAAACTCCAGCTCGGTCATAAGGCGGGCAAGACCTGCGGTGTCAGGGCTTTTAAGCGTATAGTCGGACGGATTCGTGCTTATCGGCGCGCTCCTGCATATGGTGCCGAGCTCCCGGCTTAAAAACGCGCTTTCCTTTCCTTCGCCCAGTTTTTTGCGGACGCTTTCCTTTATATCGAGAGTGTCAAGATTTTCGTATATATTGTCAATGGTGTGAAATCTTGTTATAAGGTCGGTCGCGGTCTTTTCGCCTACTCCGGCGACGCCGGGAATATTGTCCGAGCTGTCTCCCATAAGGCTTTTCAGCTCTATCATTTCGGGTGGGGTTAGACCGTATTTTTCTGAAAGCGCCGCCTTGTCGTAGTTTATTATTTCGGGCTTGCCCATTCTGGTGGCGGCAAGCAGCACCCTTGTGCTGTCGGAAATAAGCTGGAGCGAGTCACGGTCGCCGGTGGCGATAACGCAGCTGTCTCCGCTTTTCTCGCAGCTGTCGGCAAGCGTGCCCAAAATATCGTCCGCCTCGTAGCCCTCGCATTCAACGCAGACGCAGCCGGCAAGCCGCAGCCACTCTTTCATTACCGGAAGCTGGGAGGCAAGCTCGTCAGGCATGCCTTTCCTGCCTGCCTTGTATTCGGCGTACTTTTTGTGCCTGAAGGTGGGGGCTTTGAGGTCGAAAGCCACGGCGATGCCGTCCGGCTTTTCGGAGTCGGACAGTTTATTCAATATATTTATAAAACCGTATACGGCGTTTGTATATCTGCCGTCCTTCGTGGTGAGCAGCTTTATGCCGTAAAAAGCGCGGTTTATTATGCTGTTTCCGTCTATTGCGAGCAGCTTCAAAATATAACCTCCAGTAATTCGGACATATATAATTAAGTATACCATTTTTTACTTTATATGTCATCATTTTTTTAAAAAAATTTGACTATTGTTTACATTTGGGCTATAATCGGGTTATGAAAATAGGAAATGTTGAAATCAAAGGATACGCGGGTTTAGCTCCCATGGCGGGCGTTGCAGACCGCGCGATGAGAGAAATATGCAGGGAATACGGCGCGGCGTTCACCGTAGGGGAGCTTACAAGCTCAAGGGGTATTACTCTGGGAGATAAAAAGTCAGCCGAGCTGCTTTCGTGCAGCGGCGCGGAGAGACCCTTTGCCTCACAGCTTTTCGGAAGCGATCCTCAGATAATGGCTCAGGCGGCAAAAAAGGCGCTCCTGTTTTCCCCCGATTTTATTGATATAAATATGGGCTGTCCCGCGCCTAAGGTGGCGGGGAACGGCGGCGGAAGCGCCCTTATGCGTGAGCCGGAGCTTGCCGCACAGATAGTGCGGGCGGTGGTAAATGCGGTAAATGTGCCGGTCACTGTCAAAATGCGGACAGGGTACGACAATGAAAACATAAACGCGCCCGAGCTTGCCAAAATGTGCGAGGACGCCGGAGCGGCGGCGATAACCGTGCACGGCAGGACAAGACCGCAGATGTACGCTCCGGGTGTGGATTATAAGACGATAGAAAGGGTCAGGCGCTCGGTTTCGGTTCCGGTAATAGGAAACGGCGACGTGACCGACGGCAAAAGCGCGAAGTATATGTACGAGGCGACCGGCTGCGATTTTGTGTCGGTCGGCAGGGCGGCAGAGGGCAACCCGTTTGTTTTCGCCGAAATAAACGCTTTTTTAAGCGGTGAAAGCTATACACCGCCCTCTCTTGAGCAGCGTTTTTCCGTAATGATGCGGCAGATACGCCTTATGATGGAATACAAGGACCCGCATATAGCCCTGCTTGAGTCGAGAAAGCATACGGCATGGTATATGAGGGGGCTGGAGGGCGCCGCGGCGCTCAGGCGAATGTGCGGAGAGATAAAAAGCATCGCCGATATTGAGGCAATATGTGAAAAAGCACTTGAACAGAACAGAAATTTATGATAATATTATTTGGTTGAATTGAAAGGATTGATAATAAATGTCAGGACATTCCAAGTGGAATAACATTAAGCGCAAAAAGGAAAAGACCGATGCCGCGAAGGCAAAGGTATTCACTAAAATAGGAAGGGAAATTTCGGTTATAGTAAAAACCGGAGGAGCCAACCCGAACGAGAACAGCAAATTGAAGGACGCTATCGCCAAAGCCAAGGCGGCGAATGTTCCGAACGAGAATATCGAGCGTATAATCAAAAAGGCGGCGGGAGACGGCGAGGCTAACAATTACGAGGAGCTTGTATATGAAGGCTACGGCCCGTCGGGCGTGGCGGTAGTTGTTGAGACGCTTACCGACAACCGCAACCGCACCGCGGGAGAAATGCGCCATTACTTTGACAAGTGCGGCGGCAACCTCGGTCAGTCCGGCTCGGTTATGTTTATGTTCGACCGCAAGGGCCTTATCCGCATTGAGGCGGAGGGACTTGAGGAGGACACGGTTATGGAGGACGCGCTTGACGCGGGAGCGGACGACTTCAATTTTGACGGCGACGTGTTCGAGATATCGACCGACCCGAATTCGCTCGGCGGAGTGCGTGACGCGCTTGAGGGCAAGGGGTACAGCTTCCTTTCGGCGGAGGTCGAGTATGTTCCGCAGACCATGGCAACGATTGACGATGAGGAAAGCGCCGCCAAAATGGAAAAGCTCATTGATATGCTTGAGGAAAACGACGATGTTCAGGCGGTATGGCATAACTGGGATATGCCGGACGATGAATAATTGATGAATAATTAAGGAAGTACACTGAAAGGGAAAGCCACGCTTTCCCTTTTTACTTGTGCGCCACAAATTGGAAATTGAAATATATATGCCTTTCTGTTAAAATATAATTGTTGAAAGGATATGAGGCAAATGGCGATAAGCAGGGCTACAAAAGCGGCGCTGAAGGCCCTTTCCTATCCGGATCCGGATATAAGGAAATCGTACAGGATTGTCCGCAGGCTTGAGAAGCTGACCGCCGGACGGGCAAAAAGCTCCAAAACCTGCAAAATCGAAAACAAATATGTAACGCGCGGAGATTACGATATACCCGTGCGTATTTTCACGCACAGGCAGACCGCGCCGAAAGGGGTTATCCTGTTTTTCCACGGCGGCGGCTGGGTCAACGGGAATACCGACACCTATACGTCGGTATGTATGGATATCTGCGAAATTCTTGAACGCACTGTCGTTTCGGTCGATTACAGGCGCGCTCCGGAATATAAATTCCCGACAGCCCCCGAGGACTGCTATGCCGTGGCGCAAAAGCTATTTTCGGGCGGGCTTGTTTCAGGCTTTCTGCCGGAGGATATTATTCTTATGGGCGACAGCGCGGGAGGCAATCTCGCGGCGGCGGTTTCGCTTATGGCGCGCGACAGGGGAGAATTTTCCCCGAAGCGGCAGATACTCATATATCCGTCGGTATACAACGACCATTCGGAAAACTCGCCTTTTGAGTCGGTGAGGGAAAACGGAACCGATTATCTTCTTACCTCAAATCGGATTACAGGCTATACCGAGCTTTATATATCCGATAAAAGCGACCTTAGTAACCCGTATTTCGCGCCGCTGCTTGCGGAGGATCTGCACGGCCAGCCGGACACGCTTATAATATCCGCGCAGTTCTGTCCTTTGCGCGACGAGGGCGAGGAGTACGGCAGGCGGCTGTCTGACGCGGGAAACAATGTTTCGGTTTACAGAATGCCCGACGCGCTGCACGGCTATTTCACCCTGCCTGTTAAATTCAGACCGCAGAAACGGACATACGCGGTGATAAGGCGTTTTTTGGGCGACGACCGCATTTCCGACAACAGCACGAAAAGCTGGATAAAGCTCGACAACGCGGCTAAAATCTTTCCGCCTACAACCTCGAAAAAGGACGCGCGGGTCTTCCGCTTTTTCTGCGAGACGGCGGAAACTGTCGATAAAAGGGCGCTTCAGTCCGCGCTTGACGAGGTTATGAAAATGTTTCCTTTTTACCGTTCAATCCTTAAAAAGGGAATATTCTGGTACTATTTCGAGAGCAGCGATATAAGGCCCGAGGTGCGCGAGGAATACAAGGAGCCCTGCTCCGAGCTGTTCAATATAAACCGCAAGGACCTGCTTTTTGAGGTCACGTATTATAAAAACAGGGTGAATTTTGAGGTTTATCACGCGCTGGCGGACGGCGGCGGAGCGGCGAAATTTTTCCAGACACTTATGGCGCTTTATGTAAAAAGGGCGCATTACGGGGAGTTCGATGGTATAGAGACGACCGATTACGACGCTTCCGCGGCGGAACGCAGGGACGACAGCTTTTTCAAATATTACAACAAGCGGGAGGCGTCGGGGGTCAGCTTCCCGAAGCGGGCGTACCATATAAGGGGCGAACGGCTATCCAAGCACCCGATAGGCGTTATCGAAGGGGAAATATCGGTAAAAACGCTGCTTGAAAAGGCGCACGGCTATAACGCCACCGTAACGGCTTTTGTCACCGCGCTGCTGCTTAAGGCGATAGGCGAGGGAATGCCGGTAAGGGAACGCGGCAGAAAGGTCATAATAAACGTGCCGGTGGATTTAAGGCAGTATTTCGGCTCGAAATCGGCGAGAAACTTTTTCGGTATAATCGATGTGGAATACGATTTCTCGAAGCAGTCAGACCGCTTTGAGGATATAGTAAAAAGCGTCAGCGAGGGAATGAAGCAGAGCCTTGACGGGTCGAAGATAGCAAAAAGAATGGAAAGCCTCTCAAAAATGGAAAATATCTTCCCGACAAGGGTGCTGCCGGTTTACATCAAGGATCCGGGGCTTAAAATCGCCACATATTTTGCCGAAAGGGGAGTGACCGCCGCCGTATCAAATCTCGGAATAATCAAAATGCCGCCGGAGATGAGCGGGTATATAAAGAAATTCGGGGTTCTCTGCTCCACAAAAAGGATACAGGCGTGTATGTGCTCGTTCGGGGACAGCTTTGTAATAACCTTTACCTCGCCGTTCGCCTCGACCGATATACAGTGCCGGTTTTTCAGAATGCTGACGTCTATGGGCGCGGACGTGACAATAACCTCAAATCTTGGGAGTGACAGGAATGTTGTACTGTAAAAAATGCGGGGTCAGCGTTGAGGGCAATCCCGATTACTGTCCGCTTTGTCAGGGCGAGCTTGCGGGAACCGCTCTCGGCGCTCAAAAATATCCGGCTATACAAAAGAAGCCGAACCGGCTGGCTTTCGCGCTGAAGCTCGCGTTTATGATAACGCTTGCCGCGGTGGTCATATGCGCCTTTATCGATTACTGCGTTACCGGAGCGGCTTTCGGCTGGTGGCTTTATGTTGCGGCGGGAGCGGCAACACTGTGGATCGCCGCTGCGGTTGCGCTTAAGCTCAGGGAAAATGTGGCGAAAAGCATATTTTTTACCACGGTCACGGGCGTGCTGCTTACATTTCTGTGGGACCGCGGCACCGGATACACCGGCTGGTCGGTCGATTATGTGCTTCCGATTTCGCTTATAGCGGCAATGCTTGCCATGGCGGTGACGTCAAGAATACTCAAGCTGCCGATAGAGCAGTATATATATTATATGATTCTTGATATAATTTTCGCGCTTGTTCCGCTCATACTCATTCTGACAGGCGCGGTGACCCTTATACCCCTTTCGCTTGCGAGCGTTGCGGCAAGCGTACTGTCGCTTGCGGCGCTCGTAATATTCGAGGGCAGGGCGGTAAAGGCGGAAATAATAAGACGTACCCATTTATAGATATAGAAAAACGCGCGGAAGTGTTTAAAAACTTCCGCGCGTTTTGTTTCAAATAAAAAATTTTGATACAAGATTTATTGTTATGCAGAAAATTATTCCGGCGGCTGTGGGCAGAGCGGCGGCGAGCGCTGTCCATTTAAGGCTGCCGGTTTCCTTTTTTACCGTAAGCAGCGTTGTTGAGCATGGCCAGTGCATAAGCGCGAATATGATAAAGCATACCGCGGTTAAGGTGTTCCAGCCGTTTGATATGAACAGCTCACGCATAGCCGATACCGAGGAAAGCTCGGTAAGCGAGCCGGCAGACATATAAGTCATTATTATTATCGGAATTACCGTTTCGTTCGCGGGAAAGCCTAAAATAAAGGCGATAAGTATAACGCCGTCAAGCCCCATCAGCTTTCCGAGCGGGTCGAGCGCGCCCGACATGATGTCAAGAAGAGTCGCACCGCCGGCTGTGATATTCGCCGCGAGCCAGATTACAAGTCCGGCGGGAGCCGCTACCGCCGCCGCTCTCGCGAGAACAAAGAGCGTGCGGTCAAAAATTGAGCGCACTATCACTCTGCCTATCTGCGGTCTTCTGTAAGGCGGAAGCTCAAGCGTAAATGAGGACGGCATACCTTTGAGGAGAGTGACCGAAAGCAGCTTTGTCGCCGCAAATGTCACGGCGATACTGATTATTATCGTAAGCGTCAGAACCGCCGCTGAAAGCAGTGACGAAAGCGCACCGCCGCCGATAATGAAAAACATCGATATTACGGATATGAGCATCGGGAATCTTCCGTTGCAGGGTATAAAGCTGTTGGTGAGAACCGCGAGCAGCCTCTCGCGCGGCGAATCTATTATGCGGCAGCCCACTACTCCGGCGGCGTTGCAGCCGAAGCCCATACATATCGTGAGCGCCTGTTTGCCGCAGGCACTGCACCGCTTGAAGGGGCGGTCGAGGTTGTAGGCGACGCGCGGCAGATAGCCCGCGTCCTCAAGCAGGGTGAAAAGCGGAAAGAAGATAGCCATAGGCGGCAGCATTACCGAAACGACGCTTGTGAGCACAAGGTAAACGCCGTCTATAAGGACGCTGTGCAGCCACTGCGGAGCGCCAGCCGACAGAATGAGAAACGACAGCTTTTCTCCGAGAAAGGCGAAAAAGCGGGAAAGCAGCTCAGACGGATAGTTAGCGCCGGTAATCGTAAGCCAGAACACGAAAGCCAGCAGGAGCAGCATTACAGGATATGCCGTGAATTTTCCGGTGAGTATTCTGTCCGCTTTGCGGTCGGCGCCGCTGTACTGCTTTTTCTCGTATATTACCGTGCCCCGACAGATTTTCTCCGCCGCTTTTACAAGCGAGGAAACTATAAGGTACTTGAGCTTTTCTTTTGTAATGCCTGCATTTGTTAGCATTTCCTTTGCCGAGGCAAGGGCGGCGAAAAGCGATGGGTTATTTAGAAAACCGCCGCCTAAGCACTCGGCGATACTGCCGTTCAACGAGCTGTCGCCCTCAAGCAGCCGGAGCGAGAGCCAGCGGCTGTTTATCTTTCCGCCGGCGAGCCTTTTCACCTCCGGCTCAACTTCCGCGACCGCTTTTTCTATCTCTTCGGGGTACCTTACCTTAAAGGGAGAGGCATTGTGTGAGCCGATAAGCCCGTCAAGAGTGTCGAGCAGCTTCGCGCTGCTTTTTTTCCTGCGGGCGGTAATTCCGGTAACCGGCACGCCGAGCCGTTCTGACAGCAGCTTGAGGTTGATTTTAATATTTTTGCGCTTTGCCTCGTCCATAAGGTTGACGCACACCGCTGTATCCGGCGTGATTTCAAGTATTTGCAGTACAAGATTCAAATTTCTTTCAAGGCAGGTGGCGTCGCAGACCACCGCCACGGCGTCAGGCGAGCCGAAGCAGATGAAATCCCGCGCGACCTCCTCTTCGGCGGAGTGCGCCATCAGGGAATATGTACCCGGGATATCAACGAGTATATAACTGTGCCCGGCGCTTTTGCAGTAGCCTTTGGCGTTCGCGACTGTTTTGCCCGGCCAGTTGCCGGTGTGCTGGTTAAGACCGGTAAGCGAATTGAAAACCGTGCTTTTGCCGACATTCGGGTTTCCGGCAAGCGCCACCACCTTGTCGAGCGGACTCTGCTTTTTTATATTAAGGCCGGAGTCGACAGCGCCGCCTCCAACCGAGCTTTTTGTAAGACCCATAGCTTTTCCTCCGTTGCGTACTTCTTCTATATACAGATTATTCAGCGCCGCAGGATATGTTAATCGGGAATAAGCGGGCGGAGCGTGGAATAATAAGAGCGGAGGCGATAAAATGCAGCCCTATTGGGAAACTACGGTAAATATGAAAAAATATCCGCCGCTTAAAGGGGATATAAGTACAGATGTGCTTATTATAGGCGGAGGAACAGCCGGAATACTCTGCGGATATAAACTGAAACGCGCCGGCGTAAGCTGCGTGATAGCGGAAGCCGACAGGATATGCCGCGGAGTGACCTCCGGTACAACGGCAAAAATCACCGCACAGCACGGACTTATATATAACCGTCTTATAAATGAATTCGGCACCGAAAAGGCGCGTATGTATCTTGAGGCGAACCTGAACGCGCTTGAGAGCTACCGTGAGCTGTGCGAAGGTATCGACTGCGGCTTTGAAACCGCCGATTCATTTGTTTACACTATTGATGAGCCGCGTAAAATCGAAAAGGAAATAATCGCTCTTGACAAAATAGGCTTTAAGGCTGACTTCTGCAAAGAAACAGAGCTGCCTTTTTTTACGGCGGGAGCGGTAAGATTCCCGAAGCAGGCGAAATTCAATCCGCTCAAATTCCTCTCCGCCTTGTCAGACGGACTCGAAATATATGAAAACAGCCGTGTAAAAGAGCTTAAGGGACTTACCGCCGTAACGGATTCGGGAAGTATAAAGGCGAAAAAAATAATTGTGGCGACACACTTCCCGATAATAAACAGGCATGGCTTGTACTTTATGAAAATGTATCAGAAAAGGTCGTATGTTTCCGCATTTGAAAACGCCGTAACCGTAAAAGGTATGTACCGTGATGAAGCGGACAGCGGCTTTTCCTTCCGCAGCGACGGAGAGTTTCTGATAGTAGGCTCGGCGAGCGCGAGAACAGGCAGAAAAACAGCCGGCTGGGCGCAAAATTTTAAATTTGCGGAGCAGTGCTGCCCGGGAGCGGTTCAAAAATATTTCTGGGCGGCGGAGGACTGCATAACCCTTGACGGGGTGCCGTACGCCGGAAATTACTCGTCCGCCACGCCCGACCTTTATGTGACGACCGGCTTCAACAAATGGGGCATGACCTCGGCTATGGCGGCGGAGCTTGTCTGCGATATGATAACAGGAAGGGAAAACCCGTACAGGGAGCTGTTCTCACCGTCGCGCAGTATAATGAGAAAACAGCTTTTCGTAAACGGAATAAGCGCGGTCGGAGGACTTGTCACACCGACTGCAAAGAGATGTCCCCACCTCGGCTGCGCTCTTAAACGGAACAAACACGAGCACTCGTGGGACTGCCCCTGCCACGGCTCCCGCTTTTCAGAAAACGGCAAACTGCTTGACGGTCCGGCGACGGAAGATAAAAAGCCGTAGGCTCAGCTCCCGCCGCCTTTCCGCGTTTCAGGCGTTTCAGAGTATAACAGGCTGTATCTGCTCCTTTAAAAGCGCTTTTTCAACCGTTGCCGGTATAAGCGTGAAATCGCAGACAAGGGAATTGTTCTTTCCGAACGGGTCGTCCTGACGGTATGGCACAAAGTAAATGTTGGGCGTGTTGTGCAGCAGTCCTATATTCTTCGCCGAGGCGCCCAATGCGTCGTTTGTGGCAATAGCCAGCACCACCGGCTTGTTGTTGCGCAGGTGCGCCTTAACCGCCATAGTCACCGGAGTGTCGGTTATCCCGAGGGCGGTTTTGGCTATCGTGTTGCCGGTGCAGGGAGCCACAACTATTATGTCAAGCAGGTTTTTGGGTCCGATAGGCTCCGCGG
Source organism: uncultured Clostridia bacterium (assembly GCA_944376655.1). Taxonomy (GTDB): domain Bacteria; phylum Bacillota; class Clostridia; order Oscillospirales; family Acutalibacteraceae; genus UBA737. Next base: position 24,495 of record CALWDJ010000010.1, on the reverse strand, counting down.
CGGGAATGTCGTGTATTATCTTTTCGCCGCATATTTCCTCTACACGCTTAATAAGGTCCTCCGCTTTGCCGAAGCGGGTGTCGGTAGTATAAACTATCTGCGACATGATAGGCTTTATTTTAATGCCGGTTTTCGCCAGCTCCTCAAGCGCGGCGAGAGATTTTTTTACGGTGCAGAAGGAACCGCAGAACGCATATCCCATTGTAATGTCTTTCATGGCGTTCTCCTCTTTTATATGTGTAATTTTATAATGTCCGTTACTGTTTTTGCCAGAATTTTTCCGGCGGTCACGGGCGCGGTTTTGCCGGGCAGCCCCGGCGCCTTCAGGGCTTTAATGCCGTGCCTTATCGCCGCTTCGGTATCAAAACCGCCCTTGCTCGAAAGGTCGAGCATCAGCTTTGCGGTACAGCTGTGAAGCGCCTTTTCGCCTATAATCGGCGCGTCAACGGTGTTGAATATTATGTCGTAATCAAGCGGCATTTCGTTGAGCTGCAGGCTGTTTACGGTATTAAAGCCCTGAATCCGCGCCGCGGCGAAATCGGCTTCCTTCCGCGCGCTCACGGTAACATCTGCGCCGAGCGCTTTGAGGGTCCCGGCAAGCACCCTGCCGCACCTGCCGTATCCGGTCACGAGCACCCTGCTTTCAAAGAGCGTGAAATCGGTATTTTCTATGGCGAGCTTTACCGCTCCTTCCGCGGTCGGCACGGCATTAAGGAGAGAGTAGCTGTCAAGCTGTCCGTAATCTACGCAGTTTTTGCCATCAAACATATAATTGCAGGTAAGAATCAGCCGCTCTCCGGCTTTTTCTGATACTTCCTCAAGAGTTATCCTGCGTCCGCAAAAAGGCGAAAAAACGGTTTCCCCGTCTTTTGTGGTGGGAACTGGCAGCAGTATTATGTCGCTTTGTCCGATAGCTCCGCCGTCACCACCGTAAAGACCGAGTGTTTCAACCGAAAATTCCTCTTTGAGCTGTTCGCAGGTGGTTCTCATACGGCTGTCGCCGCCTATTACGATTATTCTTTTCAAAATTCATCACTACCGTAAGTAAAATGTAAAAAATAAAGCGCCACGCTGTACATTACAGTCTATGGCGCATATGGCTGTTTAGTTACGGATAAATTCAGCCGCTTTTTCATAAAGCAGGCTTTTTTTATTGAGTGACGGGTCTTTTATCGTCATCCGGCGGAGGTATTCGAGCACTTCTCCGGTTTTTTCACCCTCGGTTCCGAGCTTTTTAAGGTCGCCGCCCTTGATTTTAAGGTCGCATATCCTGTACGGCTCTCCGTTTTTTATGATTTCGCCGAAAAGCTCCTCGGCTTTTCCGGTTCCGGCGTCAAGACAGAGCCGCTCGAAAACAAGGTATTTTTGAAAAGCGTCGGGGTCGGTAAGAAAAAGCATTTCCTTTATGTCCGCCTTTTCAGCGGGAAATGGCAGTGAAATAAGGGTGAGCAGCCTTGCAGCCAGCCTTTTTGTCCTGTTCGGCACTTTAAGATAATCAAGCGCCGCAGTCACGTCGGCTCCCGAAAGATACAAAAAACCGAAAAGCGAAAGTCCGGTTCCTTTAAGCGCCGCGATTTTTTTATAATCGGGGCTTTTTTCAAGGCCTAAAAAGTCAAGTCCGCCTATATCGGTCAGCGGCTTAAGTGCCGACGGATTTTTGCCCTCGAGCGCTTTTTCAAGCTCGGCGAGTATCCGCTCGGCGCTGATTTTTCTGAGCAGAGGGGAGTCCTCTATCGCTGCTTTAAGCGTTTTTTCCTCGGGCGTAAAGCCGAGAACGGAGGCAAAGCGGAAAAGCCTTAAAATTCTTAGCGCGTCCTCCTTGAAGCGAAGCGACGGGTCGCCTACCGCGCGGAGAATGCCTTTCTTTATATCTTCAGTGCCGCCGAAATAGTCCTTTATATCGCTGCCTCCGCCGTAGGCTATCGCGTTTGAAGTGAAATCCCGCCTCGCGAGGTCTTCTCTGAGGCTTTTTACAAAGGTCACGCTTTCGGGTCTGCGGCAGTCGCTGTATTTCCCGTCTGAACGGTAGGTGGTGACCTCAAACGGCGTGCCGTCTTCTATAACCGTTACGGTGCCGTGCTTTATGCCGGTCGGAACGGTTTTTTCAAAAAGCGAAAGCGTGATTTCAGGCGGGGCGGATGTGGTTATGTCATAATCGTGCGGCGTAATGTCCATAAGCATATCCCGCACACAGCCGCCCACAAGGCAGGCTTCGTATCCGTTTTTTCTTAAAACAGACAGTATATGTTCTGCTTCAGGTGGTATATACAGCATAATTTTGCTCCTTGACTCAAAAAAAGGTTTATTTTTTCGCGGTTTGGCAATATAATAATAGGTAAGATTTTATTATGTTGGGAGAATCTTCATGAAACAGCTGCGTGATGAGGATAAAATTATAGAGGGAGTCCGCCGTATCCATATGATAGGAATAGGCGGAAGCGGTATGTGTCCGCTCGCGGAAATACTGCACAGCAAGGGCTATGAGCTTACGGGGTCTGACAATAACGAGAGCGACCCGCTCGCGAGAATAAGAAATCTCGGCATAAAGGTGTTTATGGGACACAGCGCGGACAATATAAAGGGCGCGCAGCTCGTTGTCTACTCCGCCGCGATATCAGATGACAATCCCGAGCTTAAAGCCGCGAGGGAGCAGGGCATACCAACAATGGAGCGCTCGCATATGCTGGGCGCGCTCACACGTCATTTTGACAATGTTATAGGGGTATGCGGCACGCACGGAAAAACCACCGTTACCTCTATGATAACACAAATTCTCATTTTAAACAAGATGGACCCTACCGCCGTTATAGGCGGAAAACTGCCGCTTATAAACTCAAACGGCATAGCGGGCGGCTCTGAAACGATGGTCTGCGAATCCTGCGAGTTTGTGGATACGTTTTTGCAGCTCTCGCCCGATATCGCCGTACTTCTTAATATCGACAATGACCATCTTGATTATTTCAAGACGATGGAAAACCTTACGCTGTCCTTCCGTAAATTCCTCGCCATGGCAGGCAGGGCGTATATCAACGGCGACGATGAACGGGCAAAGAAAGCGGCGGAGGACATCAATGCAGATATCGTGACTTTCGGCTTCGGAGAGAAAAATATTTATCGCGCCGAAAATATAAAAAGAGGAAAGTTCGGCTTTTTGTTTGACGTTATAAAGAACGGTGAAAAAATAATAAGTATAGAAATGCATATTCCCGGCAGGCATAATGTTTTAAACGGTCTGGCAGCCTTTGCAGTCTGCTATGATATGGGCGTTCCGGCAGAAGGAATTAAGGACGCAGTTCAAAAATTCACCGGAGCGGGCAGGCGGTTTGAGTTTTTGGGCGAGTACGGCGGCTTTATGCTGGCGGACGATTATGCACATCACCCGACCGAGATAAGGGCGACTCTGTCGGCGGCAAAAGAGCTTGACTATAACCGTGTTATAGCGGTATTCCAGCCGTTCACCTTCTCCCGCACCGCGCTTTTAAAAGACGAATTTATTTCCGCGCTGTCCCTTGCCGATAAGGTAATTCTTACCCCTATTATGGGTTCAAGAGAGGTCAATACCTACGGTATAAGTTCAGAGGATTTGGCAAAAGGGCTTAAGGACGCAGTTATAGCCGACGGTTTTGAGAATATCGCCGACACGGTGATAAAAACCGCCGGAAAGGGCGATCTGGTGATTACAATGGGCGGCGGCGATATTTACAAGGCGGCGCATATAATACAGAAAAGGCTCGGTTGAACGATGACGGAAAAGCTGTATGATGCCGACTCTCATTTATGTGAGTTTACGGCAAGGGTAACTGAATGTAAGGAGTGTGACGGTGGATATGCCGTCATACTTGACCGCACCGCTTTTTTCCCGGAGGGCGGAGGTCAGGAGTCGGACAGGGGCGTGATTGACGGCGTTTCTGTGCTTGACGTTCAGATAAAGGACGGGGAAATTTATCATTATACAAACGCTCCGCTGACCGTGGGTGAGACAGCGGAATGTAAACTCGACTGGGAAAGGCGCTTTCGCAATATGCAGAACCACTCGGGCGAGCATATCGTTTCGGGTATAGTACATAGACTGTACGGCTGCAATAATGTCGGCTTCCATCTCGGCGCCGAGATGACGGTCGATTTTGACAGGGAGCTTACAAGAAAACAGCTTGACGAAGCGGAAAGGCTCGCGAACAGGGCTGTTTATGAGAATGTAAGGATAAAAGCCTATTACCCGCCTGAGGATGAGCTTGAAAAACTTGATTACCGCAGCAAGCTCGAGCTTACGGAAAACGTAAGGCTTGTGGAAATAGAGGGGTATGACCTCTGCGCCTGCTGCGCTCCCCATGTCAAAAGGACGGGTGAGATAGGAATAATTAAAATTCTCGATTTTTTCCGCAACAAGGGCGGGGTGAGGGTTTTTATAAAGTGCGGCTCGGACGCCCTTGCCGATTACGGCGTAAAATATGATAATGTGCTTAAAATATCAAATCTTCTGTCGGTAAAGCAGCAGGATACCGCCGCCGCGGCGGACAGGCTGGCCGATGAGAACAGGTTTCTGAAGCAGGAGCTTTCAACTCTTAAAAAACGGCTTATAAATGCTAAGAGTGAAAGTTTTTCGCCGGAAAGGGAAATAACCGCTGTGTTTGAGGACGGACTTGATATAAAGGAGCTTCAGCTTTTTGCCGACGCGCTGTATAAAAAATGCGGCGGCATAAGGGGAGTGTTTTCAGGCTGCGAAAACGGATATTCCTTTGCTATATGCGGCGGAGAGCAACTTGACGGCTTTTTCGCCGGATTTAAGAAAAAATTCGCGGTAAAAGGCGGCGGCAGAAACGGTATGGTACAGGGTACTGTTGCAGCGACAGAATCGGAAATTGAAAATTACTTCAAATAATGCTTTAAATCAGCGCGGAAAAATGCTATAATATATCTTCAAACTGCTTTTATATTATAAAGGGGCAAAAATATGGAATGGACAGAAATCAAGGTCACTGTTCCGCAGGAATACACAGACACCGCGGCGGCGATAGCCAATATGACAGTGCCTTACGGAATTTATATCGAGGATTATTCCGACCTTGAGGAAGAGGCGGAGGAAATCGCTCATATAAATCTTATAGATGAGGAGCTTATCGCCAAGGATAGAACCGTGTCCGTAATACACATCTATATTTCTGAGTGCGACAATGCCGCGGAGGCGCTGGAATTTTTAAAGGAACGGCTTACGGCGGCTGGAATAGAGTATAAAGCAGGTTCGGACGGGGTTAATGACTCTGACTGGAACGAAAACTGGAAAAAATATTTTCACTCCACAGAAATAGGAAAAAGGCTTACTATCGTGCCGAGCTGGGAGGAGTATGACAACAGGGAAAACCGCGTGCTTCTTCATATAGATCCGGGAGCGGCGTTCGGCACCGGCACCCACGCTACAACCTCGCTTTGTCTTGAGCTTTTGCAGGATTATATTAAGGACGGATCAAAAATGCTCGATATAGGCTGCGGCAGCGGTATTCTGGCTATCGCCTCGGTGTTGCTGGGAGCAGATTCGGCGGTAGGCGTTGATATAGACGCGCAGTCGGTCAAGACCGCCCGTGAAAACGCCGAGCTAAACGGCGTTTCGGACAGGACTGAATTTATTGTCGGAGACCTTGCTGAAAAAGTAAACGGCAGATTTCCGGTGGTCTGCGCCAATATAGTCGCCGATGTGGTAATACGGCTGCTTGACGGCGCGGAAAAATATATGACCGACGGCGGAGTGCTTATAGTTTCGGGCATAATTGATATAAGGGAAAACGATGTGCTTGAGGCGGCGAAAAAGCACGGATATGAAATTTCTCAAAAGCGTTACAGGGATAACTGGTGCGCTTTTGCGCTTAGGAGGAAAACAGATGCTTGAATTTGAGCAGCTTAAGCTGCGGCTTGAGGGAAACGAGGCAGAACTTCGCGACCTTAAAGACGCGGTAGGCTACGAAAAGCTGAAAAAGGAAATAGACGAGCTGGAGTTAAAGGCGGCGGCGCCCGGCTTCTGGGACGATACCGAAAACTCGCAGAAAATACTTCAGAAAACCGGAAAGCTCAAAAACACGGTGGAGAGCTACGATAAGCTCTGCTCGACATACGATGATTTGCTGGTACTGATAGAGATGGGCGACGAGGAGGGAGATTTGTCCCTTGTCGATGAGATAACCGCCTCGATTGAGGAATTTGAGAGCGGGCTTGCTTCCTTAAGACTCCAGACCCTGCTTACCGGCGAGTACGACAACAATAACGCCATACTCACATTTCACGCCGGAGCCGGCGGCACCGAGGCTATGGACTGGGTGTCGATGCTTGTGCGTATGTATACCCGCTGGAGCGAGCGCCACGGCTTCAAGGTTCAGCTGCTTGATTTTCTTGACGGTGACGAGGCAGGTCTTAAAAGCGCCGTTATGCTGATAGAGGGCGAGAATGCCTACGGATATCTCAAAAGCGAGTCGGGTGTGCACCGCCTTGTGCGTGTTTCCCCGTTTGACGCGTCTGGAAGAAGACATACTTCCTTCGCGTCGCTTGAGGTTATGCCGGAAATAAGCGACGACGCTGATATAGAAATCCGTGAGGAAGATATTAAAATGGATGTTTTCCGTTCTTCGGGAGCCGGCGGTCAGCATATAAACAAGACCTCATCTGCGGTAAGGCTCACCCATATCCCGACCGGAATAGTGGTCGCCTGCCAGAACGAGAGAAGCCAGTTCCAGAACAGGGAGCAGGCTATGAAAATGCTCAAGTCAAAGCTGCTTGAAATAAAGGAGCGCGAGCATCTCGAAAAAATAGAAGATATAAAGGGCGTTCAGAAGGAAATCGCGTGGGGCTCGCAGATACGCTCCTATGTGTTTATGCCGTACACCCTTGCCAAGGACCACCGCACGGGCTTTGAGTCGGGCAATATAAACGGAGTTATGGACGGCGACCTCGACGGATTTATAAACGCTTATTTGAAGGCGGCCTCAAAGGGCGAATTACAGAATAATTAGGAGAATTGCGATGAAAAGGATTATATGCGCGGCGCTCGCCGTGTTCATGCTCGCGGCGCTTTTCGCGGGCTGCGGCGAAAAGAACAGGGTGCTTTATAAAAGCGGTCTGTCAAAGTATATAGACCTCGGAGATTATAAGGGGATAGAGGTTGACACCTCATCTGATGAGTTCGGGGAGTATTATGACACTCAGGTATCGTCGGATGTCACTAATTACGACCTTTATGTCCGTAAAACAGGGGGCAAGGTAGAGGACGGAGATACCGCAAATATTGATTATGTAGGCAAGAAGGACGGCGTGGCGTTTGACGGCGGCACGGCTGACGGCTACGACCTTGTAATAGGCTCGGGTTCTTTTATTGACGGCTTTGAGGACGGGCTTATCGGTGCGGAAATAGGAAGCACTGTTGATCTTAATCTTAAATTTCCGGACGATTATCAGTCTGAGGAACTTGCCGGTCAGGCGGTTGTTTTCACGGTTAAGGTAAACTATGTAAAAACAGACGAGGAAAGAAAGCCGGAGGATTATTATTCCGAGCTTGAATTTGACACGCTTGATGACTATACCGCCGATGTAAAGGAAAGAGCTGCAAAATCATATCTTGTGGATAAAGTTAAGGGAAACTCAAAAGTAAAGGATTATCCCGAAAAGGACACGGAAACCATCTATACCGCATACAGAAATATGCTTGAGCAGAATATACAGGGTCAGTACGGAATGGATCTTGCTACTTATCTCGGCTATATGAGCCAGACCGAGGAGCAGTTTAAGGAAAGCGCCGTTGAAGATCAGATAAAGCCGCTTATGGACGAGCAGATGGTGCTGTACGCTCTGCTTGACAACGAGAAAATAGAAATCACCGACGAAGAGGTAAAAAAGGAGCTTGACGAAGCGGTAAAGAGCTACAACAGCTCAAATGTGACCGCCGACACGCTCAACGATTTTTACGGGGATTACTATTTTGAATACATTGCCGTAAAGGAAAAAGCTATTGAATTTCTTTATGACAACGCCAGAATTTCCTGATGCTTGTAAAAACGGTTGATATAAGGCAAATTACCGATGCGGAATACGCCGAAACGGAAAAATTTTTCATGGATACAGCCGAAAAGGTCAAAAACTTTTTGCCGGAGGACAGGAAGCGAACCCTTGCCGGCAGGTATCTGCTGAAAAAAATGATAAAAGAGATATACGGCAGAGAGAGCTTTGAGTTTTCCTATAACGAGAACGGAAAGCCGGAGCTTGATTTCTGCTTTTTCAGCATTTCGCATTCGGGAAATTACGCCGCGTGCGCCGTGGCTCAGACGCCTGTGGGCATAGATATCGAGAATACCGGAAGATTCAAAAGACGTGAAAAATATATGTTTTTTACCGATAACGAAACGCGGTATGTCAATAGTCGTGACAGCGCACGCCGTTTCTGCATTATATGGACCCGCAAGGAGGCTTATATCAAAGCTCTCGGCGAGCCATTGGCGTTTGCGGCGAAAACCGATATGGTGACGCCTGAGCTGTCGCTTAAGGATTCATACGGCGGATACGCTTTTGACACCCGTGATTTTGGCGAATATGTTATTACAACAGCGCAAAAGGAGCCTTAAAAGGCTCCTTTGAGCGTGTCGAAAAAGTCGACACGCTCTTGGTCGGGGATGCCGCTCGCTCGGAAATCAAAGCTTTCCGGACTGCACTCTATCCCCGCCAATACCACCCCTGTGCCCTTGAAAACCCGCTTATTAAGCGGGTTTTCGCTTACAAGGAGTTTTTCCGACGCACCTGTCGCCGGAAAAACAAAAAATGCGGCTTAACGCCGCAAAAAAAATAAAGCTTAATGTTTATCGACAGACTGAAAGGAGCCTTAAAAGGCTCCTTTTTTATAAAAATCCTTACTTTTCGGGAGCGGCTCCGGCGTATTCCGTCGGCGTCATTCCGTATCTTTTTTTAAAGCAGCGGGAAAAGTAGGCGGCATCTGAGAATCCGCACATGGAAGCGACGACGGAAATTCTTTTCTCGCCGTCACGTATGGCGCCGCGCGAGGCTTCAAGACGCAGTATCTGTATATATGTCATAGGAGAAAGACCGGTGACTGTTTTGAAGCGCCGGCAAAAATAGGCTTCGTCATATCCGAAACGGCGGCTTAACGACGACGAGGAAATATTCTCCCGGTAATGCTCCCCGATATATTCGGTAACTTCGCGGAAATTTCCTCCGGAATACGCGGGAGCTGTATCGCCCGGCGCGTATCTGTAAAGCAGCGCTATCAGCGAGTATATTCCGCCTGTTACGGCAAGTGAAGCGCAGCGGTCTGCCGATAACTGCTCTTTAATAACCGAGCGGACAGCGGCGACGATTTCCGGACGGGAAGTGAGCGGAAGAAAATTTGTCTGCTGTAAAAAAATAGGCTTTAAATATTTCTCACTCACCGGCTGACGGTTGAAAAAAGGCGGAATGTCAAACATTACAGTAAAATATTTAGCGCCGTTTTTACCCGCGTATCCTTCGTGGACACGCCCGGGAGGTATTATGACGACGCTTTCCGCGGGAGCAGTGACATTGAGATTTCCCACCTGAACACTCAGTTCACCCCGCGTTACATATAACAGCTCCATACGCTCGTGCCAGTGCAGGCAAAAGCAAAGCCCCTCGGCAAAATCACTGTCACCGAGAATTTTCACGCCGCTTTCTCCGTACAGCACGGGAGTCAGCTCCTTGTTGCGGTCAAGTTTCACAGAATCATCTCCGAAAGTCAAAATAATCCTGAAAAAAATCAAAAAAATACTACAATGATAACATTTATCATGTTATCATATAATCGCAGAATATGCAATAATTTAATGGAGTGATTATGTTGAAAACCGGAATTTGCGTACATTTCAACAGTGTTGATGAAATGTCAAAAAAATTCAATGACATGTTAAGCGAGGGGTTCGATAACTGTCAGCTGATTTCCTGGGTGCCCGCGCTATGGACCGATGAAAACGCCGCGATACTCAAGAAAATGATCGATGAAACGGGAGTAACGGTTTCGGCGTTCTGGTGCGGCTGGGAGGGCCCATGCGTATGGAACTTTTATGAGGGACATACCACTTTGGGACTTGTCCCGCCGGAATACAGGGAAATGAGAATTAAAAATCTGTGCGACGGCGCGGATTTTGCCGCAAAGCTCGACGTAAAAGACGTGGTTACGCATATGGGCTTTATACCCGAAAACCCCAATGATCCGCAGTTCCCGCTTTTCTGCGAAGCGGTAAGAAAGGTCGCGGAGCATTTAAAGAAGAACGGGCAGAACCTGCTTTTTGAAACAGGTCAGGAAACACCGGTTACCATGCTGCGCTGTTTTGAGACGGTCGGAACCGATAATCTCAAGGTGAATCTTGATACCGCAAACGTGATTCTTTACGGCAAAGCAAATCCGGTTGACGCGCTCGATGTTTTCGGGAAATATGTGGCAGGACTTCACGCAAAGGACGGGTTTTATCCCGTAAACGGCAGGGAGCTCGGCACTGAAACCAGAATAGGAGACGGCAAGGTGGATTTTACGGCTCTGTTCAGAAAGCTGAAAGAGCTCGGATATGACTCGTATGTTACCATTGAACGTGAAATAGACGGGGAGCAGCAGACCGAGGATATAAGATACGCGAAAAAGTATCTTGAAAATATAATAAATGAGGTTTACGGAGGCTGATATTATGCTTAAAATCGCATTGGCGGGCGTCGGCGGGATAAGCGGCGCGCATATTCCGGCGTGGGAGGCTATGGAGGACGCGGAGCTTGTCGCTCTCTGCGATATCCGCCCGGAGCAGATGGAAAAATATCCGGATAAGCGGCATTATACCGATTTTGACGAAATGCTCGAAAGGGAAGAAATAGATATACTCGATATATGTCTTCCTACCTATCTCCATGCAGATTATGCGGTTAAGGCTATGGAAAAGGGAATAAACGTAATATGCGAAAAGCCGGTTTCCCTTAAGCGTGAGGACGTGGCGAGAGTATACGGAGCCGCGAAAAAAAACAGCGTAAAGTTTATGATAGCGCAGGTACTGCGGTTCTGGCCGGAATATGAGGTGCTTAAACGTATCTACGACGAAAAGACCTACGGCAGGCTGCTGTCAGGCAATATGAGAAGGCTCGGCTGCTATCCGAAATGGAGCTGGGACGGCTGGATGATGGATGAAAAACGCAGCGGGCTTGTTCCCTTCGACCTGCATATTCATGACCTTGATTTTTTGGTTTACGCCTTCGGGAAGCCGCTTGATAAAACCGTTTTCCGCTCAAAAAGACCGGAGCAGGACTACATAAACGCCATATACAGCTATGACGGTTTTTTTGTATCAACCGAGGCCTCGTGGTACGCTTCGCCATATCCGTTTAAGGCGGAATTCCTTTTCCAGTTTGAAAACGCGGTTGTCGCTTCTGAAAACGGAAAAATGACTGTTTATGAGCGTGACGGAAAAATATTCTCACCGATAGGAGGAAGCGCTTCGGATACCGGAAACATAGGACTTCCCGCCAGCGACGCCTACGCGAATGAAATAAATTATTTCGCGGACTGCGTAAGAACCGGTAAAGAACCCGAAAAGGTAAAGCCTGACGAGCTGGAGACGGTGATAGATATCCTGAAGTCGCTCTGATAGGCTGCGGCTTAACATTAAATAATTAAAAAACGGCGTTGTGATTAATTTCCTCCTTAAAGGGAATAATAGGAGAAAACAGGAGGAAAATTTATGAACAGAAAAAACGCCGTAAGGCTTATATCGTTCTGCGCCGCCGCGGTGCTTGTCGCCGTGGGATTTGCCGTAAAATCAAGGCTTGAGCTTGAACAGTACAGGCTCGAAATACAGAACACCTATTCCCGCTCGCTTGACGGGCTTAATTCAAGCGTTAATAATATTTCCCTTATACTTGAAAAAGCAGGGTATGTAACCACCGCAAAACAGATAAGCAATATGGCGGCGCAGCTTTTAAGCGAGGCTGAAAGCGCCAAAAACTCTCTCTCGCAGCTGCCGTCGGGACAGGAGCTTACGGTGCTTAACCGATTTTTGTCCCAGGTGGGAAATTACGCCATGTCGGTCTCAAAATCGCTTATAGAAAACGGCGGCATGAGTGAAGAGCATACCCGCAGCATTGAGATACTGCAAGATACCGCGCGCAAAATTTCAAAGGCAGTAGGTGATTCGGCAATCTCCTACAATAACCCGTCGGCATGGGCGGAGCAGATGGATAAGACGCTTGACAGCACTGTTGACACAGATTCTCTTGCCGGAGCGCTCGGTACGCTTGAGGAAAGTCTGTCCGATTATCCGACCCTTGTTTATGACGGTCCGTATTCAGACCATTTGCTTGAAAAAGAGCCTTTAATGATAAAGAACGCTGAGACCGTTACTGAATCGCAGGCGCTTGAGACTGCGGCGCTTTTTACGGAATGTGATAAGGAACAGCTTAGCTTTGACGGAAATGTAAACGGAAAAATACCGGCTTACAGGTATGTTTCCGACAACGTTGCCGCAGAAGTGAGCTGTCGGGGCGGATACACGGTGTATATGAGGAAAAACCGTGAGATAGGGGATTATATACTGGAATACAGTCAGGCACTCGACAAAGCGAAGCGTTATCTCGAAAAAACCGGAATGACCGGTTTTATCGAAACTTATTATTTTACCGATGAGGGTGTATGCGTTATAAACTTCGCTTATCTTGACGGCGCGACGATATGCTACACCGACCTTGTAAAGGTGGGCGTGGCTATGGACACCGGCGAGATAATGCTTTACGAGGCGAGCGGATATCTTACCAATCATACCGAACGCGCCTTTGAAACCCCTGCCGCCACAGCTGAACAGGCAAGGGAAAAGGTTAGCGGCAGGCTCAGTGTCCGCGAAACGGGGCTTGCGCTTATTCCGACTTCTTCAGGCGGTGAGGTGCGCTGCTACGAGTTTGTGTGCAAGGCGGACGACGGGCAGGAAATACTTGTCTATATAAACGCTTCCACACTTGAGGAAGAGAATATTTTAATACTGCTTAAGAGCGACGGCGGAACTCTTACAAAATAATGCTTGATTTTTGAGGATTGTTGTGGTAGAATAGTAAAGCTGTCAGGATAAAGGGGTTATTGTGCCCTGCTGTCAGTATGTGCAATTTGATTTCACCTGAGCCTTACAGGTGGGTTCATTGCCGGTAAATCGACATTGAAGCGGATGGTCCTCTGTCCTTTCGGAGCATGAACATCTGGTAGTAATTAAGGAGGAAAAAAGATGGACGTAATTAAGGAACTTACTGCGGATATGCTCAAAAAGGACGTTCCGGAAATTCTTATCGGAAGCACCGTAAAGGTACACGTAAGAATCAAGGAAGGCGAGAAGGAAAGAATCCAGGTTTTTGAGGGTACCGTAATCGCAAAGAACAACAGCGGGATCGCCGAAACTTTCACCGTTCGCCGTGTATCATACGGCGTAGGCGTAGAGCGTGTATTTCCTGTACATTCACCGAGCGTTGCCAAGGTTGAACTGGTTCGCAAGGGTCAGGTTCGCAGAGCGAAGCTCTATTATCTGCGCGACAGAGTCGGTAAGGCTGCCAAGGTTAAAGAGCTTATCGGTTAATAAGGCTGTAAGAGGGGGAACGGTTGGACTGTTCCCCCTTTTTGCTTAAATGAGGTTTTCTTTATGGATTTTTACTTTGAATTTGAAAATGAAGATTCCAAAGAGTCTGAAAATCTTTCCGCCAAGGAGAACGACGGAAAAGGTTTTTCGGTAGACACTGCGGCTGCGCAGGAGCCGGAGATAAGCCTTGAGCCGCAGAAAAAAAGCAGCTTTGCCGGTGAGCTTTTTGAATGGCTCGATGTACTGGCGACGGCTATAATCGCAGTGGTGATAATATTCAGCCTTATTTTCCGTGTCGCCACTATTGACGGCGATTCGATGCAGAACACGCTTTTTACGGGCGACAAGGTTATTATATCAAACCTCGCATACACCCCTGAGCAGGGTGACATAGTTGTGATTTCAAGGAACATAGAAAATACCGTTGAAGATGTCAAAACCGGTCAGGTGCCGATTATCAAGCGTGTAATAGCGGTCGGCGGTCAGACTGTGGATATTGATTTTGAGCGCGGCGTCGTATATGTAGACGGTGTCATGCTTGAAGAGGATTACACCAAAACCCCCACTAACAATAAAGACGGTGTGGAATTTCCGCTTTATGTGCCCGAAGGGTATATTTTCGTGCTTGGTGATAACCGCAACAACTCGCTTGACAGCCGTTCCTCACAGATAGGAGAAAACGGACTTATAGATACAAGGTATGTGCTGGGACACGCGATTTTAAGGATATTCCCGTTTGACAGCATAGGCAGGCTTGATAAATGAGCGGCACACAGAATATTCAGTGGTTCCCGGGACATATGGCGAAAACCCGCCGTAAAATCAAGGAGATACTTCCGCTTATCGACGCGGTGGCGGAGGTTACCGACGCGCGTGTGCCGGTAAGCAGCCGGAATCCGGAGCTTAAGAGCCTAATAGGCGACAAGCCGCTTATAATACTTTTAAACAAATGCGATATGGCTGACCCGGAAGAGACCGCGAAATGGATAAAGCACTATAAATCCGATGGGACAGCAGCGATAGGAATAGAATGTAAAACCGGAAAGGGTCTCGCGCTTTTCAAGGACACTGTAAAAACCGCCCTGGCGGACAGGCTTCAGATGTACGCGGAAAAGGGAATGACCGGAAAGCCGCTCAGAATAATGGTAGTGGGGATACCGAATGTTGGAAAATCCTCATTTATAAACCGCATAGCGGGCGGCGGAAAGGCGAAGGTTGAGAACCGCCCCGGAGTAACGAGGGGAAATCAGTGGTTTACTATTGACCGTCAGCTTGAGCTGCTTGACACGCCGGGAGTGCTGTGGCCTAAGTTTGAGGATGAAACCGTAGGCGAGCATTTGGCGTTTACCGGAGCGGTAAAGGACAGGATACTGGACACTGAGCTGCTTGCGGTAAGGCTTATTGAGCTTCTTTCAAAAAAATGCCCGGAAAAGCTGCTTTCAAGATACGGAGAGCTTGAGCTTGAGAGCGACAGCTATGACATACTCTGTCAGATAGGCAAAAAGCGCGGTATGGTAATAAGGGGCGGCGAGACCGATACCGAAAGGGCGGCTAATATGCTGCTTGAGGAATACCGCAGCTGTAAAATAGGTAATATAACTCTCGAAAGGGTTGAGGATTATGCCTGATTACGAATATGAGAAAGCCGCCGTTTCGCGCGGCTTTAAATATATATGCGGCGTGGACGAGGCAGGCAGAGGACCGCTTGCGGGACCTGTCTGCGCGGCGGCGGTGATACTGCCGGAGGACGCCTGCATACCCGGGCTCAACGATTCAAAAAAGCTGTCCGAAAAGAAAAGGGAGCAGCTTTTTGATGTTATAACCGGAAAGGCGCTGGCTTACAGCGTGGCTTACGGAACGCTTGAGGAAATCGAGAAGCTCAATATTCTTGAGGCGACCTTTCTTGCCATGAACCGCGCGGTGGAGGGATTGGCGCTTAAGCCGGACTTCGCGCTGATAGACGGCAACCGCGCGCCTAAGGGCATAAAAATCCCCTGCGAAACGGTGGTAAAGGGAGACGCGAAGTCTATGTCGGTGGCGGCAGCGTCCGTGCTGGCAAAGGTCAGCCGTGACCGCCTCATGCTTGAATACGACAAAAAATACCCGCTTTACGATTTTAAGAAGCACAAGGGCTACGGCACAAAGGAGCATACCGAGCTTATAAAAAAATACGGTCCGTGCGGGATACACAGGCTTTCATTTCTGAAGAATATACTAAAGTGATTTTTTTGACGCGGGAGCGGTGACAGTATGAATATAGGCAGTACCGGCGGTAAAGGCGAACGGCTCACCGCGGATTATATGCGCAGAAGAGGGCTTACGGTCATAAAGCGCAATTATCAGTGCCGATACGGAGAAATTGACATAATAGCCGAAAGCGGAGAATATATAATTTTTACCGAGGTGAAAACAAGGCGGGAGGACAGCCTTGTTTCTCCGGCGGAGTCAGTGACCGCCTCAAAGCGGCGCAGGATAATTCTTACCGCGGAGGACTTTCTTTCCAAATACGAAACGGAGCTTCAGCCGCGCTTCGATGTGGCGGAGGTCACCGTTTTCAGAAAGCCGGACGGCAGCGACGGTTACAGGCTCAGTTATATGGAAAACGCTTTCTGAAAAGAGTGGTTGCGTATGGATTTTTTTGACCTGCACTGTGACACGCCCTACGAATGTTATTTTAAAAATCAGCCGTTTTATAAAAACAGCCTTGCCGTGTCGGGCGAAAAGGGTAAAATTTTTGATAACTGGAAGCAGGTTTTCGCGGTCTGGATAAGGGATGATGTAAACGAGCCGTACAGGCTTTACCGTGCCGTGCTTGACGGCTTTAATGAAAAGCTACGAGAAAAGCCCGACTGCCTTACGCCGTATTTTGCGGTGGAGGGCGGAGCCGTGACAGAGGGGGACACCGACCTTCTATACAAACTGAAAGAAGACGGGATACGATTTTTAACCCTTACATGGAACGGCGAGAACCGTATAGCCGGCGGTGTGAACAGCGAAAAGGGTCTTACGCATTTCGGCAGACGGGTCATAGAAAAGCTGAATGAGCTTGATATACGCTGCGATTTGTCCCACCTTAACGAAAAGAGCTTTTACAAGGCGGCGGAGCTTGCCGATATGCCGCTTGTGACCCACGCCTGCTGCCGCGCGGTGTGCGGACATAAGCGCAACCTTACCGATGAGCAGTTAAGGCTGATTTCCGATAAAAACGGCATCGTGGGGCTGTGCCTTTATCCGGCGTTTCTGGGCGGTAATGTATATGAGAAATTCTACGAGAATGTACTTCATCTGCTTGATATGGGTATGGAAAACAGTATCGCGGTAGGCTCTGATTTTGACGGGGCGGATATGTCTGATGAGCTTTGCGGTGTAAATCAGATACCGCAGCTTCGCCGTTTTCTCTGTGAAAAAGGTCTCGGAGAAGAGCTGACCGAAAAAATATTCTTCAAAAACAAAAAAAAATACGCCGAAACCTTTGACAAAAGGCGCAAGGTGGTTTAAAATATTCGGAGAAGTTGAAATTAGGAGAAACCGTTATGAACTATGTGAGCACAAGAGATAAATCGGTAAAGGTCACGGCTGCCGAGGCGATAGCCAAAGGCATTTCGGACGAGGGCGGACTGTTCGTGCCCGAGAGCTTCCCGCGCTTTACCGCTGAGGATTTTGAAAATTTAAAAAACCTTGATTATATAGGCAGGGCGAAGTATGTACTTAAATATTTTCTCGGCGATTTTACCGATGAAGAGATAGATTACTGCGTTAAGGGAGCATACTCCGGCAGCTTTGACGGGGATATGCCCGCGCCGATTTCACTTGTCGGAAAGGAAATGAATATCCTTGAACTGTGGCACGGCCCGACATGCGCGTTTAAGGACCTGGCGCTTCAACTGCTGCCGTATCTGCTTACCACATCGGCAAAAAAGACCGCCTCAGGCAAAAAGACGGTTATACTTGTCGCGACGTCGGGAGATACCGGAAAAGCGGCGCTCGAAGGCTTTAAGGACGTTCCGGATACCGAGATAATGGTATTCTATCCGAGCGAGGGCGTAAGTCCCATGCAGAAGCTGCAGATGGATTCGCAGAAGGGCGGAAACGTCCATGTCTGCGCCATAAAGGGCAATTTTGACGACGCGCAGACCGGCGTTAAAAAGATTTTCACCGACAGCGCCGTAAAGGAAAAACTTGCGGAGCACAATATGCAGTTCTCGTCCGCTAATTCCATTAACTGGGGAAGACTCGCCCCGCAGATAGTATATTATGTTTCGGCTTACTGCGACCTGCTTTCACGCGGGGAAGATTTAAGCGCGGGCTTTAATGTCGTGGTTCCGACCGGAAACTTCGGAAACATACTCGCGGCGTACTACGCCGAAAAGATGGGCGTGCCGGTAAGCAGGCTTATCTGCGCCTCAAACGCCAATAATGTTCTTACCGATTTTATAAGAACCGGAACCTACAATAAAAACAGGGATTTCTATACAACGATTTCGCCGTCTATGGATATACTGATCTCAAGCAATCTTGAAAGAATGCTGTTTGAGCTTTCGGGGTGCGACGATAAGACGGTTGCCGCTTTGCAGGCGGACCTCTCGTCAAAGGGCGTTTTCACCGTGAGCGACAGCGTGAAAAAACGTCTCTCCGAGCTTTTCTGGGGCGGCAGCTGCGACGACGCCGAAACACTCGCCACGATAGGCGGTATGTTCAGGGAATACGGCTATCTGTGCGACACTCACACGGCGGTCGCCGTGGGCGTTTATAAAAAGTACAGGGAGGAAACCGGAGATACAAAGCCTGTGGTCATAGCCTCCACCGCTTCACCCTACAAGTTCGCGGACAGCGTGCTTTCCGCCGTTACCGACAAAAAGACGGACAGCGAATTCGACAACGTCCGTCTGCTGTCAGAGGTCACCTCAACCGAAATACCGGCTCCGATAAAGGCGCTCGAAAACGCCGAGGTAAGATTTAAGGAGCTGTGCGATAAGGATAAAATGCTTGACGCGGTATATGCGGCGCTCGAAATAAAATAAAAAAATATCCGGCTTAAAAAGCCGGATACAGGCTGTCAATTAACCTTAAAATCAATTTTTGCGGCGGAAAGCCGCATTTTGTTTTTCCGGCGACAGGTGCGTCGGAAAAACTCCTTGTAAGCGAAAACCCGCTTGATAAGCGGGTTTTCAAGGGCGCATAGGTGGTATTGGCGGGAATAGAGTGCAGTCCGAAAATCTTTGATTTTCGAGCGAGCGGCATTCCCGTCCAAGAGCGTGTTGACTTTTTCAACACGCTCATATCCGGCTTAAAAAGCCGGATATTACTTTTACGGAGAACCGTTACCTTGCCTTGAAGGTATCGCAGCAGGTATCAGAGCAGTTTGTTGCCTCTCCGTTTCCAACTTGAATTCTGCCGGCAGAGCACATATTGTCCGCGGTGTGATGAACACAGTTCTTCACGCTGCATGATACGCACAGAGCGGTTTCGCATTTGCAGTCTGACAAATCAATCAAGTCCTTTCCGACCCTTTACGGGGTCGCTTATATTATTCGCGTATCAGGCGGTTTTATGTAAAAATTTTTTTAAAAGGCGGTGAGCGCTTCTGAGCATTTACGCAATTTCCGATTTGCATCTCTCTTTCGGCACGGACAAGCCGATGAATATTTTTAAGGGCTGGGACAATCATACCGAGCGCATAAAGGCTAACTGGACAAGGCTTGTGAAACCCGACGATACGGTGATTATGCCGGGCGATTTCTCGTGGGGGCTTAAGTTAGAGGAAACGGTAAAGGATTTTGAGTTTCTTGAGTCTCTTCCGGGGAAAAAACTGCTTATTAAAGGAAATCACGATCTGTGGTGGAACACTGCCAAAAAAACGCGTGAGTTTTTCGCGGCACACGGATTTTCTTCGGTGGATATAATATACAACAGCTGCGCGGTATGCGAGGGCAGCGCCGTGGCGGGAACAAGAGGCTGGTTTTTTGACGACAAGGCAGATAAAAAGGTGTTGGCGAGGGAAGCAGGAAGACTTGAAGCTTCACTGTCGGCGGCGGAAAAAACAGGACTGCCCGTTCTCGTGTTCCTGCACTATCCGCCGGTGTACGGCGGGGCGGTATGCGATGAAATATTCGACGTGCTGAAAAGGCACGGAATCAGAAAGGTTTATCACGGTCATATACACGGCGCGGGGCTTAATGCCGCGGTAAAAGAGTATGACGGTGTGCAGTTTAAGCTGATATCGTGTGATTGCGTGGATTTTACGCCGGTTTTTGTGGTGTGATATTATATATTTTTACCGAATTTACGGTTTGTTTAAAAAATATGTGGAAAAAATCGTTAAGCTGTGCTATAATGATTTGAACTATTGTAAAATGAGTAAAAGCGCCCTGCGCTTGCCTTGTTTTACTGTACGGAGGTATAAAAATGAGCTTGAAAGAAACAAAAAAGGTTGATACTAACAGGTACCAGCTTGAAATCACCGTTGACGGTGAAAAATTCCGCGAGGCGATAAAGGAAGCGTACAAAAAAAACGGAAAGAAAATAAACGTTCCCGGCTTCAGAAAAGGCAAGGCGCCGCTCCACATTATCGAGACCTATTACGGCTCCGAGGTTTTCTTTGAGGACGCTTTCAATCTGCTTTACAATGACCTTGTTGACGAGGCTATTACCGAGTCGGGTCTTAAAGTTATAAATGACAAGATGGATTTTGACCTTGTCTCCATTTCAAAGGAGAACGGCGTTGATTTCAAGGTTTCGGTAACGACATACCCTGAGATAGAAGTAGGCGAATACAAGGGCCTTAAGGCTGAAAAGGCTGCCGTAAAGGTTGACGCGGCGGAAGTAAACGCCGAAGTGAACGCCATGGCGGAGCGCAACGCCCGCATGGTATCGGTTGAAGACCGCGCGGCGGCTGACGGCGATACCGTTATAATCGATTTCGAGGGCTTTGCGGACGGCAAGGCTTTTGACGGCGGCAAGGCGGAGGGTCATTCCCTCGTGCTCGGTTCAGGCCAGTTTATTCCCGGCTTTGAGGAGCAGATTGTCGGAAAGAACATCGGCGACGAGTTTGACGTAAACGTTACCTTCCCCGAGGATTACGGTGCCAAGGAGCTTGCAGGTAAGGAAGCGCTCTTTAAGGTAAAGCTGCATGAGATAAAGGTTCGTGAGCTTCCGAAGGTTGACGATGAGTTTGCGAAGGACGTAAGCGAGTTCGATACTCTCAAGGAGCTTAAGGCAGACCTTAAGAAAAAGGCTCTTGACCGTAAGAAGAAAGCGGCAGAGGAAGCTGTCGAGAACGCTCTTGTTCAGCAGATCGTTGACAGCATAAAGGGCGAGATTCCGGAGGCTATGTATGAGAACCGCCTTAACCAAAGCGTTGAGGAGTTCGCTTACAGGCTTCAGGGTCAGGGTCTTAACCTTGAGACCTATCTTAAATATACAAACTCGAATATCGACGATTTCAAGAAATCCTTCCGTCCCCAGGCGGAGGCTCAGGTCAAGTACAGACTTGCTCTTGAAAAGATTGTTGAGCTTGAGAACATTACTGCCGACGAAAAGGAAATCGAGGAGCAGTATGAGAAAATGGCGAAGGATTACGGCGTAGAGGTTGACAGGGTCAAATCTGCCATACCCGCTGATGAGCTCGCTAAGGATATAGCCGTAGGCAAGGCGATTGATTTTATAAAGGAAAACGCCGTTATAACCGAAAAAGCTGAAGAAAAATCCGAGGAAAAAGCTGAAGAAAAGCCGGCAGCCAAGAAGACCGCGGCTAAAAAGACCGCTGCAAAGAAAACAGAGGAAAAATCAGCTGAATAACTGAATATAATTATACACGAGTGTCTATAATCTATTTGACCCGAAACGGAGGTAATTATTTTGGATATGACATTGGTTCCTTATGTTATAGAACAGACCAGCAGGGGCGAGCGCTCCTACGATATTTTTTCAAGACTTCTGAATGACCGTATTATAATGCTCAACGATGAAGTGAACAGCGCTTCGGCGGGAGTTATTATAGCGCAGATGCTTTTCCTTGAGGGTCAGGACCCCGATAAGGACATCAGCTTTTATATCAACAGCCCCGGCGGCTCGGTTACCGACGGTATGGCGATTTACGACACGATGCAGTATATCAAGTGCGATGTAAGCACCATATGTCTCGGCATGGCGGCAAGCATGGGCGCGTTCCTTCTCGCGGCGGGCACAAAGGGCAAGCGTTTTGCGCTGCCCAACAGCGAGATAATGATTCACCAGCCGCTCGGTCAGGCAAAGGGTCAGGCTACCGATATTCTTATACACGCTCACCATATTGAGAAAATCAGGGCAAACATCAACCGCATTTTAGCTGACGCTACCGGAAAGCCGCTCGAGCAGATTCAGCTCGACACCGAGAGGGACAACTTTATGACGGCGGCAGAGGCGGCCGAGTACGGACTTATCGATAAAGTAATTTCCAAGAGATAGAGGTACTGTTTTAATGCCGAGTGACAAGAATAAAGAAATCCGCTGCTCGTTCTGCGGTAAAACGCAGGACGAGGTGACAAGACTTGTTGAAGGTCCGGGCGTCTACATCTGCGACAGCTGCATCGAATTCTGTAATACGCTGTTGTTTGATGATGAGACTGGCGCTCAGGGCAAATCAAAACGCAGGAAAAACAGCAAAGAGGATTTTGTTCTTCCGAAGCCGCAGGAAATCAAGGCGCAGCTTGACCAGTATGTAATAGGTCAGGACGACGCGAAGAAAACCCTTGCGGTAGCGGTTTACAATCATTATAAGCGCATTTTTATGAATGAGGATACCGATGTGGAGCTCAACAAGAGCAATGTGCTTATGCTGGGACCTACCGGAGTGGGAAAAACCCTCCTTGCCCAGACATTGGCGAGAATACTTGATGTTCCGATAGCCATAACAGACGCTACGACTCTTACTGAGGCGGGTTATGTCGGAGAAGATGTCGAGAATATTCTGCTGAGGCTCATTCAGGCGGCGGATTACGATATCGAGCGAGCGGAACGCGGTATTATTTATGTCGATGAGATAGATAAAATCGCGAGAAAGTCCGAAAACGCCTCAATAACAAGAGATGTCAGCGGCGAGGGCGTTCAGCAGGCTTTGCTTAAAATACTTGAGGGCACGGTTTCAAACGTTCCCCCGCAGGGCGGCAGAAAGCACCCCCAGCAGGAATTTATACAGATCGATACCACCAATATTCTCTTTATCTGCGCCGGCGCGTTTGACGGTATAGAAAAGGTTATTGAACGCAGAATAGGCGGCAGCAGCCTCGGCTTCGGGGCTGATGTAAAGTCAAGAAAATCGCTTGAGGCTCAGGCTGAGGCGATGACCGCCACGCATCAGGACCTTGTGAAATTCGGTCTTATCCCCGAGCTTGTGGGACGTCTTCCGGTAATAACCGCGCTTAAAGGTATGGACAGGGAAACCCTTATCCGTATAATGACCGAGCCTAAAAACTCTATTGTAAAGCAGTATCAGGCACTCTTTAAAATGGATAATATCGACCTTGAGTTTGATAAGAAGGCGCTTGAGCGCATAGCCGACCTTACGATAGAGCGTAAAACCGGAGCGAGAGGACTTCGCTCCATTATTGAGAGTGTTCTTCAGCCGCTTATGTTCGATTCACCGTCTGATTCGGCGATAACCAAAATAACCGTGACAGAGGAAACAGTAAACAGCGGAAAGGCTGAAATAGCAAGAAAAGCGTCATAAATGATTAAAAAGCACGGTCGTTAAAAGAGTCTGACCGTGCTTTTAAATTCCGTCGCCGAAAACTTGAAACCGCCGCGGCGATGTGCTATACTTTAATTCCCGGAAGGAGGTATGCCGTATGGAAAACCTTAAAACCATTACAACAAACAAAAAGGCTTTCCATGAGTATTTTGTGCTTGAGAGCTTTGAATGCGGCATCGAGCTTTCGGGCACCGAGATAAAGTCGATACGGCAGGGCGGCGCTAACCTTAAGGACGCGTGGTGCTCGGTGGAAAACGGCGAAATGATAATCAAGCAGATGCATATAAGCCCCTACGAGCACGGCAATATATTCAATAAAAACCCCACAAGGAACAGGCGTCTTCTTCTGCATAAGCGGGAGATAATGAGGCTGTTCGGTGCCGTAAAGCAGGAGGGACTGGCGCTTGTGCCGCTTTCGCTTTATTTCAAGGGTTCGCTCGTAAAGGTACAGCTCGGGCTGTGCAAGGGCAAAAAGCTGCATGACAAGCGTGAGACGGCGGCTAAAAGAGATGCGGCGCGCGCTATTGACAGGGCGATAAAGGAACAGAACAGATAAAATTAAATATGGGGGCGTAAAGGTTTCGACAGGGACCCTGAAGCGCCGGAAGCGAGCAGCGGTGCGGAACCGCTTTAAAATCCGCATAAAAAATTAACTAACAACAATAAAGTTGCTTTAGCAGCCTAATTTAAGGCTGCTCATCCGACCCGGAAGCACCACGGTCCGGCAAGGGTGTCATTTTAGTGGTGAACGTGAACGGCGGCGAGCTCCTGCTGTCGTCACGGAATGGGAGCTACCAAATCCGGAAGCCTGACATTTGGCGTCCGGATAAGGGAATGTAAACAAATGTCTGCGCTCGGAGATGCCGGTACGGATCGGTTTTTGGACAGGAGTTCGACTCTCCTCGCCTCCACCATCAAGAGGCTATAAAAAAGATATAGCCCACAAAAACCCCGATTTTATAAGGGCACTGAAAAAGGTGTGTTTTTCATAAACGAAAGACATACCTTTTTCTTGCGTGAGTAAAAATCATGGATAATGTAGTCGAAAATAAAAAAACCGGGCGATCAACCCGGAATTACTGCCGTAATTCTCTTCATATTTACCACCATAGCGGTGAAATATGCCTGCAATCGCATAGCAACCAAGCCCGCAGAATCCGCTCTTCGGAATCCGTG
>CALWDJ010000009.1 GCA_944376655.1 uncultured Clostridia bacterium | reverse complement strand
TCAAATTCAAAACTCGCCTTGTCGCTGTAAAATTCGCATAATATTCTGTCTTTATATGAAAACCGGTAATACGCCTTGCACGATGCGCTTTCGTGTATTGTTCTGCACATACTGCCGTTTATCGGTGCCGCCAGAGGAAGCGCGTTCTTTTTAAGCAGCCTGGCAGTAAGCTCAAAGTTTCCTTGCTTTACCGTAACAGTTTTGTCTTTAATATTGTTTATTTTAGCGCCGAGATAAGTGGCAATTCTGTATTCCTTTCCGTCAAGCATAACAATGCCTATAATACCTGTAAAATGTATTACTGAAAACGGAATATCCGCTGCTGACAGCATTAGAGAATTGTCACCGAAAGAACATTGCGTCCAAATATATTTGCTTGGAAAAGACCGACCGCAGTCGCCTTCAATATATCCTGTTCCGTTTTTGAATTCAAATTGCTGCTCATTTACCGTAATTTGACCGTTTATTCTATGACGCATACTGTAAACACTGTGCCGGCACTGCATAAACGGAACAAACTTAAACGGTCCCATAATATCATAGCGAATCGGACAGCAGTCATTAAACTTAAGTTTTCCTTTAAGCTTTAAACTGTTATTTTGAAAATCCAATATTATTTCTTCATCAGAAAAAATACAGTTGCCCACTTTTACATATAAAGGTTTTTCGCGGTATCTATGAAACATATATGACTGTCGGGTATTTTGCCCGCGGTTATGTATTCGGGTCTTCCGCCCCGGCTTGCCGCAAGACCTTTTTCATATATTTCGAGCGTCTCCTGTTCCTTTTTAACGGCTTCTGCTAAATTTACGTTTCCGGGGTCTTTGCGGAAATCCTCCAGCGCTTTTTCAAGGTCTGCTTTCATATCCCTGTAGGTGGAATCGATTTCCAGTACGCTTTTCGGCACGTGACCGGGTATGAGGCTTGCAAGGTCGAGCCGCCCGAAAAGCTGCTCGGTATCGGTCTGCTTGCTCATAAGGGTGGAAAACTGCTTTGCTCCCTTTATTCGCTTGCAGAACTGATCAATAGCATACGACTTTGCCTGCCCCACATCACCGAGTACAAACAGATTTCGACGGGTAAGCAGAGCTAAAGCAATGCAATGTATCAGCTCCTCCCGCTCGCAGACTGCCGAATTAACCTCATTAATAACCTTTAAAAGCTTTTCATTTCCCATTTTTAAAATCTCCTTTAAGCAGCTTTTTTCTTTTTGGCTTTAGTAACCTGTTTCTCTGTCTTTGGCTTTTCAGACTTCGGCTCACGAATTTCAGCCTCTCTTCTGGGCGTTACGAGATATTTATTACCCGCGCTTTCAAGCAGCATAAACCCGCGCCTGTCAACAGCTATCCGAAGGCTCCCCGAGCTTTGCCTTAAAAAGTCCGTTATATGCCTCGGATCGTAATTAAAGCCCGTCTCGGGCGACGGAGAAGAGCATAGGGAGGGCAGTGCCGCCTCTGACCTTCGCCTATATGCCTCGCCCCGTATAATGACCGCCGCGGGAGTAAGCGTTATATTAACACAGGAGTCGTCTCCCGCCAGAAGACAGCCTGACGCCGTATCGACAGTGCTTTGCAGGGCTTTTACCGTAGTTTCGGTACAATAATCGTAATTAAACCTTTCAAGGAGCGCTTGCATACCGGGCGCACCTTGCTGCATCATAATTGTTGCAAACACGGTATTATTTCCCACAAAGACAGCGAAGGGCGGAGATATACCTACATAAACCGTGCCGCTGTCCGCAAGGGGCGCTATTTTATTGACCGCGCTTATATGAAGTAAAAGCTCCATACTGCCGTCCGCCGCGCCTAACCCCACCGACATAGCCATACGCTTTGTATCCGTCGCCTCACACCTGCTTTCCCCTGAATCAAGCTTGATCCTTACACACTGAATATTCTGCATTTCACCGCGGGTTTCAGCCGCAAAAGCACAGCGGCGCAAAAGAGTGCCGAAACCGTTAACCGAGACATAGTTTGTCGGATAGGTTATTTTGCTTTTCGGAAATTCCTTGGCGGGAATTGTGGTCAGCTCGTATTTACTGTCCCCGAAAAGCAGGGTTAGAACTCCGTTCTCATCGGTCTCAAAGGTTATCTCATCCGCACCCGCGAGACGGAGTATTTCCGCCGTAACCGCGGGCGCGACAATCTCACCGCTCTCGGTTACCGCAGCGTTTTTAACACGTTTTATTAACGTGGTGCGTATATCCGTGCCGGTTATCTCTACAATACCCCTTTCAGCGTCGGCGCTTATTAAAAGTCCGTTCGCCGCCTGCAAAGAGCTTTTTGTGACAGCACGCGAAGCGGTCTTCATAGCGCCGTATATTTCTGTCCTCTTAACCGTAAATTTCATCTGCTTTCCCCCTATGATTTCAAAATTTCATACGCCAGCCTGAAAATAAGGCAGAATTTGTATAGCTCTTCCTCGCCTGCGCACTCGGCTTTGACTCCGATCCATTTCTCAAGCAGCTCCTTTTGCCTGCAGGAGAGACTGTCCTCCAAAGCTTCGCGGGCTTCCGCGGCGAGTCTTGCCTTTTGCCGGTAGCTCTCGGTATGAGGCACGGCTTTTTCAGCGATTATATTACACATTTCCTCAATTAGTTTTCTGTCTTCCGTATTCTCCACCTCCTATGACGCCAGCAGGTCGAACAGACTCAGTTGTACGTTTGTCCAACCGTTTTCCGCGGCAGTCTCGGGCCGTACAAGCTTTAATGCCGCCGGTTCCTTTGTCTCCTCCGCTTTCCGGACGGAACCTTGGCCGTTCTTTACTGCTATCTGCTTAAAGCAGGCAGTTAAGTCCGCAACATTATCCTTTATTCCGTTCATAAGCTCCTTCGCGAGCTGCGCCGTCATATCCTCACATTCGGACATTGCCGCAAGTCCCTCGTCGGAGAGCTGTCCCTCGATCATAGTCGCGGCGGCAAGCTTTGACGCCATAAGCCTTAAGGCGCGCTGCTGCATAGTGTCGGGATAATACAACAGGTACACCTCAACCCTAGGCGCCGTCTGGTTTAGCTTTGTCTCTTTATTAGATTGATAATTTTGAAAATTTTACACTTTTATGATATACTAAACCAAATTGGAATAAGGAGTGTGTCAATATGCAATTTGAATATACGGACTATCACCAAAACATAAGTGATAATGATTTGATTGACGATTTAAAAGCAACTGCTCATAAATTAAATACCAATTCTTTATCTATGAAAGAATATGATGAAAATGGTACATACAGTAGTTCAGCGGTCAGCAGAAGATTTGGCACTTGGAATAAAGCTCTATCATTGACAAAGCTCAATTATAGAAATAAAGCCTTTTCAGAAACTGAATTGTTCGAAAATATGGAAAATGTATGGATAAAAATAGGCAAACAACCAACCCGCAGGGACATGAATAATACACTTATTTCATGCATATCGAGCGGCTCATATATAAGAAAATTCGGTCAATGGTAAAATGCCTTACAGTCATTTATTAACTATGTAAATGGACAAGAAAAAGAATTTGAAGTTAAATCGGACTGTAAATCTATACATAAAACGAAACGAGATATCAATTTAAGAATGCGCTTTATTGTAATGCAGAGGGATAATTTCAAGTGCCGTGTCTGTGGTGCTTCCCCAGCATCAGATCCATCTGTGACATTACATATTGATCATATAATTCCTTGGTCGAAAGGCGGTGAAACCACGATTGACAATCTTCAAACACTGTGTAGCAAATGTAATTTTAGAAAAAGTGATTTGCTATGAAAAGACGAGAGGCGAAATACCCAACAATAATTTCCCCGTAGCTTTGGCATTTATGGTTTTTGTTGTTTTCCTCATGGAAGAAAATACTGTCCGCAGGGACGGTATATGATATTCCGTCGGTCGTCACCGTCATTTCCTGAACCGCGCCGCATACAGGGCAGATAAATCCTTTTCTGCGCTTGTTCCACATAACGGTAGGCTTACGCAGATAACCGCCTCTTGCGCTTTCCTTTGAAAGCACCATAAAAACGGGCTTATCCGAGGTTTTATACAGCTCATACATACGGTCAACATCCGTAATGCTTGATACTACCCTTGCAATACAGTTCGGTACGGTTTCGTAAAGCTCGCGCACCCACTTTTCAGCCACATGCGACGGACAGGTTATAACGTTAATACGCGCGCCGCCGCCCTTTGACTTCTGATAGGCATACAGCGCCGCGGCTCCTATTTTTGTCTTTCCCGTTCCGCAGGCTGCGGAAAGTATTACAAGCCTTTCCTCCTCAAGCCGGCGTTTAAGAGCCTCCGCTCCGGCAAGCTGGGCGTCATAAAGCGAATAGCCCGTCTTTGAACGTATATATCCGTTTAATTCCTTCAGTTCGGTGCAGATTTGCTCCTTTGACGGGTCAAACACCGGTACAAAGGTTTTCTGTATGCGCTTAGCTATTTCGGTGCCGAAGGCTTCAAGATAATTTGTAAAGCTCTTGATATTTTTAAACGCGGGATCTCCCCGAACTCCTCCCGGTATCTCTATTTCACCGGATTTAAGCCCGTCGGTCAGCACAGCAGCTATTTCCTTTTCACCGTTTTTCAGGCTTATTGCATACGCGTAAAGAGGAGCGTTCGTACTGTAAACGCTCAATTTTTTCAAAAGCTTTCTGCCGGTCAGTTCACGGATAAAGTATTCGCTCCGGCAAGGCAGCAGCGGAACCGACAGCTTCCTGTCCAGCTCGGAAAACAGCTCCTCCTCGCTTTTGCAGAATATATATATATGTTTCTTTGCGCTTTCTCGCCGCTGCCGCTTACCTCATCATCCTTTACCTTCATAACGCATTCGGCGCCGGTTTCGTAATTTATGATCCGTCTTTCGTAATTCCTCACCCCTTTGCTTGAAAGCACGGCCTCGGTCTTTTCGTTCGGCAGTCTTATACAGACGCTGCATTCGCTGAATATTGCGTCCGACATTGACAGCACCGTTTCCGGATACCCTCCGAAGCGGATAACGACGATATTTTTCTTTCCGTCGAATACCACCGTATCCGCGTAGTTTGTGACGTCTATCCCCTTATCTCCGTCTTTAAGGGTTACCGGCATCAGTTTTTGTTCTTTTTCGCTGATAACACACCAGTCCTTTCCTGCTTTTGACCCTCGCCGGACATATCCCGCAAATCTTTGTATATACTGTGAATTTCCTCGGGAATGCCGGCGGAAGGTTTTGAAATTTATGTAAAACAAAAAAAGACCGGCCTTTTCTCCGAAAACAGAGTTAAGACCGGTCAATTTTGTGTTTACCGTATTTATTTTATTGTCGTTTGCTTATATAACGAAAAAAAGTCGGAATTATCCCTTTAAAGATAATTCCGACCCTGTTACTCAAACCAATGCCGTTACTTGACCGATGTCAAATTTGGCATCATTCTCAAACCATATTACAAAAATATTATATCCGCTTTTTTAAGCTTTGTCAACTGATATTACCGTTTATTTGTATTCTATTCTCTCCTGCGATTCTATCTCCATAAATCTGCTGACATAATTGAATTTTCGGAGTATCTATAGTATAATTATATTGTATTCTGCTGAAAGTGAGCGCAAAAAATGGATGAACAAAGATTGGAAGCATTTGAGAAGATGTTAAAAGCTATTCTTTCACAGTATAATTCGACGGTTGAACAGATGAATAAACTCAAGGCGGAAGGCAAGAAAAAAACCGTTACCTACCGCCAGCTTTTTGTGAACCGTCTGCAATACCGGACCGTGCTGTCCTATTACCGAACATACGGTCTGTTGGATGATGATAATATATAAACGGAGGGTACTGTATGGCACTTGATAATAAATTAGGTCTGACAAGCTCCGCCGACCTTGCCCGTGAGGAGGAGCGTATAAGTAAGAAAAAAGCGATAGAACTTTTTGAAAACGGAATTCTGGACAAGCTGGAACCCGGAAAATTCTCCTCTCTGCAAGCTATCCACAAGTATCTATTTGAGGAAATTTACGACTTTGCCGGGCAGATTCGGTCGGTAAACCTTTCAAAAGGCAACTTTCGTTTCGCACCGGTAATGTATCTCGAATCGGCGCTCAATAATACCGATAAAATGCCGCAGTCCACATTCGACGAGATCATAGAAAAGTATGTTGAAATGAATATTGCCCATCCCTTCCGCGAAGGCAACGGACGCAGTACCCGCATTTGGCTTGACCATATTTTGAAAAACGAAATAGGGAAAGTAGTTGATTGGAGCAAGGTCGATAAGGAAGATTATTTGCTCGCAATGGAACGCAGCCCGATTAAGGATATTGAAATCAAACATCTTCTGAAAAATGCCTTAACGGATGAAGTGAACAGCCGTGAAGTCTATATAAAAGGTATTGACCACAGCTATTACTATGAGGGGTATACAACCTTTAAGGCAGAAGAACTGTAATTCCGTAGGAACAGAGTTTCCAAAGCAGAATAATGCCGCTTTTAGCTATGAACGCTTTGAATATCTGTATCTTGAGTGTATTACCACTTCGCAAGGATTTTGCCGTAAACCAACTTTTTGGTATAGCTGTACTTTGTCACGGCAATGATGACCCTGTCGCCTATGCGGAAATCCTCGTCGTACTGCTCGGGGGAATAGCTACTAAGAAGCAACTTATATAATTGTCTTTTCTAATTCATCTTGTGTGTGTTTTTTAATGTCGCTATTATTACTTTTTAAATATTTATCAAGCTCTATTACTATTTTTTTATAGCTATCTATTAAGTAATAATTAGGGTATTTTTTAATTATTAATTGGCATAAATCGCTTAGCATTTCAAGTATATCATTTGATACTTTTAGCCCTTTAGTTAATCTTTCGTTTTGTTCGGCAGGCGCATGATATCCTGCCTTTGACAGCAACATATCACAACACCCACCGATATTAAGGCAGAGAAATAAGCTGACCTTTTTCGGTGGGTATTGCTATACTTGATAATGGAAGATCCACTGTTGATTCGCAATACAAGATAAATTTTGAACTCATTTTAACCCCTTCATTTATTATCCTAATATCAGTTTCAAAACCAGACAGATATTGAAAACAATTTACCATGCAATTATGCGAAAGGCAGAACGATATCACGAATAAAAACAAGAAGCTCCCATCAAATTTATAAAGACTTACATTACAGTATCTATTAACTGTCCTGCAACATCAGAGCTGATGAATCTCATAACGCTTTCGTCTGAGCTGCCGAACGAAAGAAAATTTACGCTTCCGTACCAAACGATTTTACTGTCTATCACCGTAAATTTCTGATGAAATTTTGACTTGAATATTACTTTTATTCCGAATTTCTCAAGAAGCTCTGAATTCTCTTTTACGGCATTTTTGTCCTGTGCTTTAAAATCTTCGGCAGGTCTGGTTATAACAGTAAAAGCTGCTCCGTTTTCAACAACCTTTGAAAAAACATTCATTATTTGTTTTATGCGGGATTTGCGTAGGAAAGGACTGACAATCTGAACGGATTCGGATGCTGCAAGCAAATCGTTGCAGTATACAGGATAAAAGCTTTTTCCGTCATAAATTAAATCGGGCGTGAGGTTAAGATCTGCGTCGGACAAAGTTTTATAGCCTATGGATGCATATCCTTTTAAGCGTTTCTGATACATTTTTTCAAGCGTGGGAACATGAATATCTGCATAATCATAAATGCGCACATCAGTTTTACCTTCAAAATTACGGTGCAGACGACCTGCATATTGAGCCACTTTGCCTTTCCAGGAAATCGGAAGAGCCAAAAACAGAGTATCAAGCCTCGGATAATCAAATCCCTCTCCCACATATTTGCCTGTTGCAATAATCAGTAACGGCTCGGTCTGCGGTATGCTTAACAGCTGCTCCATTGTTTCCTTTCGGATTTTTTGAGAAGCAGCCCCAAACAGCGTAATAATATTTTTACAGTGTTTTGACAACAGCGCCGAAAGAAGCTCTACATGCTCACGCCGCTCGGTCAGTATTATCGGGCAACGGTTATGCTTTAGAGCCTTAATAACATCGTTTATAATAAGCATATTTCGGTTCTCATTTTCCGAAAGTTCGCTATAAAGCTCGTTAATATTCTTTTTTTCGGCAGATGAATGGAAAGTGGTAAATCTCGGAATAAGGTAATGCTCAAAACTTCGCTTTTCTGCCTGTGCTTTTGCGTCCACTTTATAGCGTATCGGTCCGCATTGCATAAAAATAATCGGGTGATGTCCGTCCTGTCTTGTTGGAGTTGCGGTAAGTCCGTAAACATATTTTGCGGTTGCGAATTTCAATATTTTTTCAAAATTCACTGCCGATATGTGGTGACACTCATCAACAATAATCATTCCGTAATCTCTTACATATTCTTTTACCTCGTCACCGTATACGAGCGATTGCATAACTGCAATGTCAACATTTCCATTCAGGTTATTTTTCCCAGCGCCCAGAATGCCTATCGGCGACCAATTTTTCTTGACCAACCCACGCTTTGTTAAAAGCGGCTCAATGTCGATATTTAAAAATTTCTCCAAAGAGCTTTTCCATTGCGTCATCAAGCTTTGAGTATGCACCAAAATAAGTGTATTAGTTTTTCTTTGTCCAATTAAATACGACGCAACGACGGTTTTACCGAACGCGGTAGTAGCTGATAAAACACCGATATCATATTGCAGCATTGCTTCGGCCGCCATATTTTGCTCTTCCCGCAGTTCACCACAGAACGCCACAGGGATCTCTCTCCCGAAGTTGGTTTTGTCGTAAATGGAAAAATTTGTGTTTGATTGCTTAAGCAATTCATCCAGTGCAGCTTCACAACCGCGGGGAAGACCAATATAACCTTCGGTAATATCGGCTGTGCAAATAACTCTCGGTTTATTGTAAATCGGCATTCGCATTGCCTGTGCTCGGTAGAAATCGGGATTTTTAAACGCCGCCAACCGCTTGATTTTATTAAGCGCTGATGCCGACAATCCATTTGTCGGAATGTAGAGCATATTGGCTTTTGTAATTTCCAATTTGTCGGGAAAATCCGATTTTAAAAGTGCAGTATACCTTGTCCGCTCCCACGGCTTTTCTTCAGAATCGCTGACAAGATTTCCAAGCTCCCCGTTTTTGCATAGCCTATGTAAACAATCCTCGGTTTGCTCCGGTGACATTTTTTTTACAAGAGAAAGATATGCCCATTGATCCGAGAACGGAAGAAAATCATTATCAACAAACAGAGAATTGCCGTTTTTTCTTGCTTTTCCCTGCAAGGGTAAAGCAACCAAATTTCCGAAGCCTCCGTCAGGCATAGTGTCCTGATTTGGGAACATTCGGTCATAGGAACGGAATGAAAGCCTACTGTTTAACTCCATAGCGCTTGTAAGTAACGCTGTGCCTAAGCTGCGCGCCGTCCTTGCTTTGGTGGCGTTTTCAAAGAAAATCCAGATATGAGCCCCGTTACCTGAGCGTGATATTTCTGTTGCGGCAGGAATACCGTTTTTTTCGCACACCATAAGAAAAGCCTTTACGTCATCTCTAAAATTCTCTTCATCAAAATCAATACACAAAAATCGGCAGGTTTCATCAGGGAGCATCGAATAAATTCCGATAACATCTCTGCAATAATCGTCTTTTCCTGCAAGGTGGGCGAAAATATCGCGGTCTTCAAGCGGTAAAAGCTTGCGATTCGGACAGGCGGAGCATTTATACTTTTTCTTATCGCATAAGCCTTCAGCCCATTCATTTGCGCAAACAGGCTGATAACCGCTTTTGCCTGTAGTTTTACTGTACCATCGACGGGCAAAGACATCTTCCCTGCCGAAAAATAGCGACCGAAACAAAGCAATTTTATCTTTCGCACTACTTTGCATAGTGACAGCGGCGCTTTGTAACCGTTGTGTGTTCTTCTTTGGAAGAGTTTCAATCCTTAATTTAGCTTTAAGCTCGGAAATCTCTTTTTTTAAATGGTTGTTTTCTTCGGTAAGAATTTTATTTTGCTTTAATAATTCGCTATATGTCAGCATAATTTATTCGCTTTATTCTTCAATAACCAATCCGCAATATCAACAATTTTTACACCCTCGTACTGGTACTCATCGTGGCGAGTTCGGGCAATAAGAATTTTGGGGTATGCGTCGGCAATTTTTAAAAGCGGAGACACCTCGCGTTCAAAGGTTTTTTCATCGCTTATATTGTCGGAAACCTGAATGTATATCTTCTCGTTACGCTTAACGGCAACAAAATCAATTTCCTTTTTGTACAGTACCCCGACATATACTTCATAACCCCTGCGCAAAAGCTCAACTGCAACAATATTTTCAAGCACTCTTCCGTAATCCATATTTTTTGTTCCGAGCTTAGCATAACGGAAGGTGTGGTCGCTTAAATAATACTTGTCATTGCTTGATAGATATTTTTTGCCATTTATATCGTATCTGCGAACCTTATAAAACGCAAATGCGTTGCAAAGATACTGCATATATGAGCTGACCGTATTATGGTTTACTTTTTCGTTTGCGCCGCTTAAGGCTTTTGTGATATTAGTGGACGAGGAAAGATTTGATATATTATCCATTAAAAAGTCAACTATGTGATCCATAAGCTGAGTATTGCGGATTTTATATTTGCGGCGAATATCCCTGACGATAAGGGTATTAAAAACATCGGCAATATAATCGTATTTGGCTTCGGTATCCTTATAAAGATACGAGCCTGCCATACCGCCCTCAAGCATATATTTATCAAATGCGGAATATTTGTCCGAATATTCAAAATACTGCATATACTCCCCGAAAGAAAACGGAAAGACCTTAATTTCAAAGGTTCGTCCCGTAAACAGCGTTGCAAGGTCTGAGCTTAGCAGGAAAGCGTTTGACCCCGTGATATAAATATCGTATTTTTCAGACGCGTGCAGACCGTTAATCGCTCTTTCAAAGCCTTCGCACATCTGCACCTCGTCTATAAAAACAAAGTTTTCCTTAGCTTCAATGTAATGCGAATTAATATAATCGTAAAGCGAGCGAGAATCAAGCAGATTATCATATTCGGGAAGATTGTAATTGATATGAATAACATTGCTGTCTGCAATATTATTTTTTACATAACCCATAAACGCTTCTAAGAGCTTCGACTTTCCGCTGCGGCGAACGCCTGTTATTACCTTTATGTCCGGAGTTCCGATAACATTTATCATTTTATTCAAATAGTAAGCACGGTTTATAAGCTTCAAAGCAACCACCTCTAAAGCTATTATACCCAATCTATTTACCAAAATCAATTATTTTCTAATTTTGGTAAATAGAAAATCGTGCTTCTGTTTTTGTGATTTTCTCACGCGCTTAAAGCAAATATTATTCTGTAATAAAGCTTATGGGCGAGCGCTCTGGAAAAAACGGTTGGACTGATATTGCCAAAGTCGAAAGGCTTTTGGGTGCAGATAATGGCTGAGATAAAAGTCGTTACCATCATATTATATTACTAATTTGATACAGGGTATATATATGTCGGCTTCATATTTTTTGTTGCCTTCATTAAAAACATATCTGGATTTTACATTTTCAAATAATTGCGATAAATAATAATATATTGTCAGTTCAGGTAAAGAAGTGCTCCTTAATCTTGAATGTACTTTTGAAGGCTTAAAATAGAATGCATCATAACTTTCATTTTTCCAATAATAATTTTCTTATTATTATTTAATTGCGTTGGATTTTCCAATGTTGGTTTTCCCAACATTGGTTTTTGCGATATAGGCTGCTCCCTTATTATGTATTCCGTGCCTCTCAGTTTTCCCTCCTCATCACGTTGTCTGGTTCGGGTTATATATCCCTCGTTTTCCAATTCCATTATTGCCTTGCGTACAGCGTCAACCTTTTCAAGACTGATATGCGCCAGCCCTTGCAGGGTATAATCCCAGTCATCCGGCAGGGAAAGCATTAAAGACAGTAATCCCTTTGCTTTTAAGGATAACGCGCGATTTTTCAAATGATGATTCGACATTACGGTATAATCGTGAGTCCTTTCCACTCTGAATACTGACATTTTAAAACCTCCGTTTTGTTTATTTTTCTTGCTTTTTCAATCCCTGTTTAAGTGACGTCGCTTATTCTGTATGTATTCTCCATTTTAAAAATCCTCCCTATATATCTTTTCCCTGTATTTCTTTTAAAGTACTGCAGTCTATTCCGCCCGACAGTTCAAATTCACCGTCATCCTCCGAACCGTCCGATGTATCATCAAAGTGCAAAACATATTCCTGTGTATGTCTACCGCCGGTATTTATATTTTGTTTCTGCCTCCATTCCGGCATATGCTCCGCCGCCTTGCAGTATTTAAGCAGCCTGAACGACGGATGCTCCTCAGGAGTTATTTTGTTCAGCATAAGCGGCTTTACGCCGCGAGAATAGCTTTTCAAACAGTTTAAAATGGCTTAAACCTCACCGGTTTAAGCCGTTTTTCTTATACCTTTCCTACACCCCGGTCTGCTTTTGCCGGTTTTACACTTATTATTCATTCGGTCACCGGTTAATCCGTTATTTTTCAATAAACAGTTCCGGAACGCTCATAAGTCCGGAAGCCGGCTTTTTATCTGTCAATGAGTTTGCAGGGGTGTTTGTTACTTTTATTGACAAAGTGTTTATTCCTTTAACGGCATACTCTGTTATTTCGGCGGAATACGGACGCCATAAAATAACTTCCGCCAACTTTTCATTTACGGAAATTTCCGCGATATTTAAAACCTCTCCGAGCTCCAGATATATTTTTCCGAAGCCGTTGTACCGAAAATCGCATTTGTACTCAACGGTACCGGAATAGGCTGCCAGACCGAGCTCGGCAAAGGGAAGCGGTTCATTTTGCCTGCAGCTGCCGTCAGGCAGTATTATCCGCCAGTTTTCGGTGACAAGCCTCTCTTTTATGCTTTTTTTAAAGTAAAGCAGCCTTGTCCCGAACGGCTCTAAAACATCGTTTACAACAGCCTTTCCGCCGAAGCGTTTTGCATTATACTCTTCAGTTTTTCCGGTTGCAGGGTCGTATTGCAGTATTTCTGTTCCTTCGGCTGACAGTTCAGCGCAGAGGTGCTGTTCTTCAGGGCTTTCATTCACGATAAAATACAGATCATTGCCGTTTATTTTGCGGTGCTGATATTTTATGCTTTTATTTTTTTTAAGAAGACGCACGTCAAGAAGTCCCTTGTTTTCCAGAATAAATGGTATTTCTTCAAGCGTCTTGACCTCCGATTTCAAAACGCCTGAATTTCCGTAATCAGAAAGATTTATCAGTAATCCTCCGTTATTCGCGAATTTCTCAAAAGCCGAAAGCGTTTTTTCGGGTATAAATGTCAGCGGCGGAATTATAACCGCCGAATAAAAGCCTTCGCCTGCCTTTATTCTGCTGCCCTCCACGCTGTCCGTGCTTATATATTCATCAGGCAGATAATCGTAATCTATTTGGTTCTCAAGCAAAAAGACAGACAGCTCTGTAAAGGACTCGTCAATTTTTCTTATTGTGTACGTATCAAGCGGTCTGTACTCCTGCCAGCAGCTTTTTATAGGATAATAAATCAGTACGCGCGCCGAAAACAGACCTTCGCTCAAGGCGAAAGAAAGCCGTGAGACATAGGAGGAAATCCGGTCAAAATATTTCCAGAAGGTATTCTGATAAAAAAAAGACGGCGGGCATTCATTTTTGCGGAATCCCTCTATTGATGAAAAAAAAGCGTGAGGTACGAGCTTATTTATCCCGCGTACATACTGCCAGTCTATCTCGCTTTTTATTTCCTCCGCGGTAAGTCCCCAGCCGAAGCAGCCCATTGATTCGGAAAAGCAGAATTTCTTTCCCTGCAAATGCATGGCGGAAGCGCCGAGTTTTTCGGTTACCCTGCGCCGGCCGCGGTCTATACGGTCTATGCCTGCGTAATCAAGATATCTCATATCACTGAAAAAATCGAATTCCATAGGCACCGTATTTTCAAAATGCTCCTCCATATGCAAATGTCCGATAAGCAGAAGCCCGTCATCTGACAAAAAATCCTTCAGAGGCTTAAAATAGCTTTCATTGTAAAGTCCGCACATCACCTCGAAAAAATCTCTCCGTGTTTTATGCGAAAGTTCCCCCATATCATCCCATATCGAGCAGAGATACAGTGAGATATCATAGCCTTTTTTCTGTTCAAAATATCCGGAAAATTTTTCTGTCCATGGTATTGTATTAAGATTGTGCGCCTGATAAATATAATTCTGATAAAATCCGGGCTCATCAGTAAAAAAGCCCTTTATGGTACTTCCCCAATGATTCGGAAATCTCTTTTTATACTCGGCATGCGTAACGGCTATAAATTTCTCGGTTGCCTCCCTGTTAAGCAAATCAGCGTACGGCAGATCGCTGTATGCCGGACTGTGACCGCAAAGCTCCGTCCGGAAAACAAAGACCTCATACTGAAGCTCCTCTGTTTTCCAATCCGGAATATCGGTTATATCAAAAAATTCCTGATTATTATGCACCGCTATTATCTTGACTATCGGTTTATCCGGAATTTTCTCCACTGAAATCGGTTTTTGCAAAACCGGTATTATTTTTTCCATTGAAAGACAGTGCGCCGCAAGCTGCAAAGCGCCGTCTGTCACCTTTCCGCCTGCGTAACCGCTCGGCCAGTTGTCTTCGTCGTATATCCATATACGCATTCCGAGCTTCTGTGCCTTATTTAAAATAACGCCAATCCTGTCAAACCATTCCTCGCTGAGATACCTGACCGACATTCCCTTTCTGGCGTGGGCAACGCATTCGTAAACTCCCTTTGAGTACATTTCCTCAAGCTGACGCTCAAGCTCCTGCGGTTCGAGTCCGTCATTTAAAAACCAGAACGGCGCCATACTGTACTCCGCTTCAGGAGCGGCGAAGCTTTCCGTAAAATCCTTTTTCATGTCTTTTTCTCCCCGGTCGGTTTCCGGAAACGATCTTTTCAACGGCGCCAAGCCCGAAGCGGCGGTTCCGCTCCCGCCTGACAGCTCCGGGTTTTTATTAAGCATATTTATTCTGATCGGTCTCCGAAATATCCGCTAAAACAGATTACAAAATTCAGTTACGCCCTGCCGGGCAATATTATTGCCTGACAGGGCGGATTTCTGTCCCGTGCGGCTAAGCAGCACAGAGACAGAAAATCAAAGATTATTCACTGTAAGATTCAGCCGCTCCCATCAGGAATTTACTGAGTAAAACCATTTCGGCAGAACCGTCCGATTCTTCTGACAGCCATGTGCTGCGAGTGACATCGGATTTTTCAAGCATTCCCGACGCGTATTTTTTAATGCGAACCAAATCAAGTATATCGGTTTTTCCGTCGTTGTTGGCGTCACCGGCATCGGCGCCCGAAATTATTTCGGCGTTTATATTATCGAATCTTACGCTTCCGGTCTTACTGCCTGTGGCATCGTCTATACCGAACATGAAATTTATGTATGAAACATCGTCTATTCCGATTCTTCCGCCCGAGCTGTCACTGAGAAACGCCTCA
The DNA here is from genome assembly GCA_944376655.1 of uncultured Clostridia bacterium. Classification (GTDB taxonomy): domain Bacteria; phylum Bacillota; class Clostridia; order Oscillospirales; family Acutalibacteraceae; genus UBA737. Next base: position 51,030 of record CALWDJ010000009.1, on the reverse strand, counting down.
TCAATCGTCATTTCAAAATAAACCCAGCCGTTTTCCATAGGCGTAAAAACAGCTCCGTTGGTTTCCTGCGCTGTAAAACCGTTGCCGATATATTCCCGGTCTAAAATCTGCTTTTTAAGTCCGGCGCCTATCCACAGCTTTGGAATAACATTTCCTTCGGTCACCTTATAATATCCGGATGCCTTTACGGATACATCTCCGAGCACGACGCTGTTATCAAGCAACTGGAAATATCTTTCCTTGCTGTCTCCGGTATAGCTTATCTCAAGCGCTGTACTGCCGTCATAGGAACCGCCCGGCACCGCTTTGATTGTTCCGGTATAGCCCTGAGTCGTGTTAAGCATTCCTATATCAAAGCCGGGTATTTCCGTAACCTCAAAAGGCTCATTTCCTATTACCGATTCACCGCTTTCGGAAATATTCAAAATACCGAAGCCGCTGTTCGTCAGAAGATTTATATCGCTTCCTTTTTCGCATACCGTGATATCGTCAATCAGGAAATCCGCGCCGGTATACGCTGTGGCATAGAAGCTGATATAAAACCACCCCGCCTGATTAACCGTAAAATCGTATGAAACCTCTGTCCAGTCGGCAAAGCTGACATCAAGCGGCTGAACGGAGCTGCCGTTTTCAAAAGTGCCGAAGCCCCACGACAGCTCTATTCTGGACGGATCACCGGCGACGCAGGTATTGCCCTTTATTTTGGCGGAAAGGGTATAAGTCTTTCCTAAAGCCGAATTTTCGAACATTTGCCCTATCGCGGCGGAATGTCTGTATCCCTCGGCGGAATTCACCTCGTAATTATGGTAAATATGCACCGAGCCGTATTCATCGGCGCCGTCCGCGACAAGCTCAACATCTGAAATACCGGCAAGATCGGGATCGCTGTATCCGGACGTCGGGTCGTTCCAGCCCTCAAGCGTGAGTGACGGAACAGGGTCGGGACAGAAATTACCGTTGGTCGCGAAATTGCCGAGACCGAGAAGATTTGTTCCGTCTCCTCCCTTTTCGGTCACCGAAATATTATCAATGTAAAAGTCAGCTCCGGAATATCCTCCGGCGCAAACGATTATCGGCGCCCATTGCGCGTTACTGACCGTAAATTCATAAGCTACCCTTACCCAATCGCTGCTGTTCACATATAGCTCTTTGACTACCGAGCCGTCTTCCCATGCACCTAAACTCCAACATATTTCAAGTTGCGCCGGATCGCCGGCAATATGGGTGTTGCCTTTTATATTCGCGCTCCACACATAGGTTTTTCCGTTCTGCCACTGCGTACCGCAGTTGGAAATGATAAGCGATGTATGGTCAGTATTGGCGGTATAATCCTGATCAAAATGCAGCGAGCCGGGGTCGTCTGCTCCCTCTGTCACAAGCTCGATATCGCTGATCCCTGCGTTATCGGGATCGAAATAACCTTTGTAATCCCAGTTGGTCATCTCAACTGCCGGCGCCGCCTCTGTATGGAAATCGCCTGCTGTAATCAGATTTTCGGTTTTGCCCTTTTCGGTTATTGAAACATTATCAAGATAAAAATCCGCTCCGCACCATGAGTGCGCATTTATTACAAGATAAATCCACTCGCCGGTAACCGAAGTAAAATCATATGAAACCTTAACCCAGCCGTCGCTTGCCGAAATCATTCTTAAAAGATACGGAAAACCTGCGTGATAAAGTGATGAATCATTCCAGTAAGCTCCGGTGCCTCCGGCGGTACCGCCGAGCTCTACGGTCACGGGATCTCCGGCATTATTGGTGCTGCCCTTCACATAAGCCGAAAAGGTATATTCCGCTCCCGCCTGTGTGTCCTTGAACCACAGCGCTATTTTATTATCTCCGTTTGTAGTCTGACTGGCAAAATCCTGAACAAAATGAACCGAACCGACATCAAGACAGCCTTCCTCGGAAAGCTCAAGGCTGCTTATACCGGGCTGTCCGGCAGATGAAGTTTCCCAGCCGTCAAGCGTAGCCTTAGATTCTGTCATAACCGGCGTCCATATTTCCTCGCCCGTTGTTGTTAAAAGCTCTATATCAAAATTCTTTACTGTCATTACTGCTCCTGCGTCGCCCTTGAAAGTCACGCGGATCTCATTTTGCGTATATACCGGATCGGCTGTAAATACCGAGCTGACATTTGCCCATTCCTGAGAAATATCGCCCGAAGCCTCCGTTTCAAAATTCAGCGCAGCAGGTTCGCCCGACGCGTTGAAGGCATAGCCTCCGAGAGAGTACCAGCCTACTCCCGAACCGCTTATTTCAAACGAGACCCTGTAACGCTTTCCGCCCTCAAGCGTAAAGCGTCTTGAGGAAAGAGACGGCCAGTAATTGTCATACCGCTCGGCTCCCGCTCCCTTTATGACCGATACCGAGTCCGCGCTTACCTCAATAGTATCCCTGCTGATTTCATTGTCGGACATATGCCATATATAGTTCTCAAATCCGCTGTAATGCTGTCCGACAAGGTTCTGAGCGCTTACCGCAGACGCGGCGGCGATGAGACAAACCGCGACAAGTACGGCTGTAAAAGACGATATGGCTTTTTTGATACGCATATGTTTTTTCATAATATCACCTCAGCATTTTATTGTATAACGGAATAGTTCACAAACAAAAGCTTGCGTATTGTTTTTTAGGAGCTGCGCTGCGAATAAGCTGATTTTAACCCTTGACACCGTCAGACGAGGACATTCCCTGCTGAATCTGCTTCTGAAAAATACCGTAAACAATAAGTATCGGTATAAGCGCTATTGCAAGTCCCGCAAAGGTTCTGCCGTAATTTACATCATAAACGCCCGAATTGGTAAGATACGAAAGTCCTATCGCAATAGTATACTTGCTCTCGTCCCTTATGAAGGTAAGGGCAGTTATATATTCATTCCATGTACCCATTATGTTAAGCAGCATAACCATGAAAAGAGTGGGTTTTGACAGCGGAAGTATTATTCTGAAAAATATCTGAAACTGAGTGGCTCCGTCAATTGTCGCCGCCTCAAGCAGAGCGTTGTGTATTCCGCGCACAAATCCCGCCATCATAAACACATAAAACGGCATTCCCTGTATCGCATAAATTAAAGACAGCCATACAAGCGAATCAGTCATACGCAGGGAATCCGCGAAATAGTAAAGAGGAACAATCATCAGCACCGCCGGCACCATCATCGCAACCATATAGAACTTTTCAAGACCCGCTATAAACCTGTTTTTATACTTTGCGATGACATATGCGTTCGCCGCCACTATTATAAGCGTTATTGCAAGCGTTATTACTACCGTTACGATGCTGTTAAGGAAATACGAGCCGAACTTTGCCATATTCCATGCCTCAGCGTAATTTTTCCACTGCGGCACACCGGGAAGCGACCATGGAGACGCGAAAAATTCTTTGTTTGTTTTAAGCGAGGTGTAAAGCACCCAAACAATCGGAAAAGCGACGAGTACGCTCCAGAAAATCAGAAAAATACGTATGATCTGCCGGCACACCACCGCTCCGGCTGACTCTTTCAATTTGTTTTTCCTTTTTCCGTCAGTCATACACGCTCCTCCTTCCCGACATTATCCTGTTTACAATAAGCGAAACCGCCGCGGTTATCACAAGCATTATAACCGCCGCTGAATAAGAGTATCCCACTCTCGGCCACTGACTGTCAAAGCTGTTCTGATACACAAACATTCCCATTACAACCGAATCCGAGTTTACCGAGCTGCCGAGCATGGCCTGTACCATTGTAAAGTTGGAGCTGAAAGACTGGTAAAGTATAGTCACGACTATAAACTTCGATTGCTCCCTGATCGCCGGAAGCGTTATGTATCTTAGCTGCTTCCACTCATTCGCGCCGTCTATTGTGGCGGATTCGTACATCTCGGCATTAATGCCGTTTATGGCGGCTATCATTATCAGCATAAACATTCCGACGCCGCACCAGCTCGCCACAAAAGTTATGACCCCGAGCGGATGCTCATATGTCCATCCCGAGGCAGGAATTAAATCGGCAAGTCCGACCGCTCTTAATACCGGATTCAGTATTCCGAAGTTCGGATCAATAACAAATGTCCATATTATGGAAATTATTACAACCGAAAGCACATTCGGAATAAAAAACACAAACCGATATAATGAAGCCTCCCCTTTCCGGAATTTAAGCCTTGTAAGGGAAACGGCGAACAGTACCGTAAGGGCTATTATAATGATTTCTTTTCCGAGAATAATTATAAAATCGTTTCTTATGGCGCAAAGAAACTCCTCCTCGGTAATGACCTCAAAGTAATTGCCGAGACCTACAAAGGCATCCGAAGTGAGCTTATCAAAGCCGGACCACTCGAAAAGACTGACATATACCGAATTCAGAATCGGATAAACCCCGAACAGCAGATACAGCAAAAGCGGCGGAAGACAGAAGCATAAAAAGAATATAATCTTTGACCTGTCAGGCGGCTGCCGCAGCCATTTGTTCTTTTTTCTTGACATTTTCTCACCTCATTTACCGATATGATTCCGGTTTGATTATCCGTTCTTTTTCTTTGTGGCCTTCTGTAATTTATCGATTGCCTCATCGACAGATATGTTTTTGTCCGGATTCTGCGATACTATTGAATTTACTACCTCGTTGATAGTCGCGTCTACACTTCCCCATGTCGTGGAGCCCTTAGCCACAAGACGCACATCGGATGAATTTATCATCTCGTTTACCTGCTTGGCCGCCTCGGTAAGCTCCGCTCCTGACACATCTACCCTTGTGGCGCTCGGAACGGCACACAGCTCGGCGAATTTGCGCGCGACGTCATCGGTATAAAGAAAACTGATAAACGCCTTGGCGGCTTCGGTATTTTTACCCTTTGCCGCTACTCCCACCATGGCCGAAGAAGCTATTATACATGTGGGATCTCCCTCATCTTGGAGCATCGCCGGATAATAACGCATACGGAATCCGTCCGGAATGGAATTCTTCATCTCATTTTCAAGCCAGAGTCCGTTCGGAATAAGCACCGCGTTATGGGCAAGCCACGAAGCCTGACTTGTTATGTGGTTCATAGAAAGCGCGTTCTGATCGAAATATCCGGCTTTTGCGAGCTCGGAGATTTTTTCCAGACATCTCCTGAACCTCTTATCGGCAAAAACCGACTCATTCGCCGCGTTTGCCACATCATAGAAGAAATCAAGATCGTTGCTTGCGACCGCCTCGCTCGCTACCGCCGGCATAAGAAGTCCCCATACAAGGTAACCCGAATAATTGCCCGGGTAGATAAGCGGAGTAACGCCTGCCTTTTTCGATGCCGCGCAAAAGCTCTTAAGCTGAGTGTAATTTTTCGGTACGCTCCAGCCTTTTGAATTCAGAAAAGCCTCGTCATACCACATTCCGTAGGTTGAGAGGAGAACCGGCATCTGGTATATTTTATCCGTGTTTTTATAATAGCTTACAAGTCCGTTTTTCAGTTGATCCTTTATAAGCGTATCGGTTCCGTATACCTTGCCGTTTTCATACAGGTCACTCAGGTCGAGCAGCTTGCCCTCCTCCATCCAAACCTCAGCCGGCATATTTGTTCCCTCTATAAAAACGAAGTCAGGCGGATTATCCTTTGCCCAGCGCGTTTTCATCTGAGCATTGACGTTGGTGTCAAGATGCGCGTTGACCTCAAGCTCGGGATTAAGCTCCTCAAATTTTGCTATGGCGTACTCCCACGCCTCGCTTCCGTAGCCTCCGACAAAAATCTGGAGCTCAAAGCTGCCTGACAGCTTTTCTTCCTTTGAAGGGTCGATTTCTCCGGCGTTGTTCACGGTATTATCCTGAATATTGCTTATTATGCCTGATGTGTTCTGTCCTCCTGACGATTCAGAATCATGACTTTCAGGCGCGCTTACAACCGAACCGTCCCCGTCGACATACGTAACGGTGCTTCTGATTTCACTCGTGACTGTGGTGGTTGTGAAATTACAGCCTGAACAGGTTATCAGCAGGCAAATCACAGTAAGAGCCGAAAGCGTTTTCAGATATTTTTTTCCCATACAAGTTCCCCTTTCAGGGGTATTCCTCCGTATCCGAAGGAATACCTCTACTTTAAAGATAAATTCCGAAATCGTCAAATCCGCGGAGTGTTGCAGATTTCAGCGGCGAATTGCCAAGATAAACCGTGACTCTGTCAAAATTATGCTTTTTAACATAGCTAGACTTAACACATACGGTCACGCCCTCGGTGCCGTGCTTTTTGTCAAGCCGGTCTGCCTTTATTATTCCTTTTCTTACTTTCACTCCGCCGAGACGTCTTCCGCCGCGGTAGAAGTCGGCATCGGTACGTCTTACAGCCATAACCGTAACCCATACAATAATTGCCGCGGTAAGAAGCACGCCCGCTATTGCGGCGGCGATAACCGGCCAGTTAAGAGATGTCGAAGTATAATATATGATATCCTTGTTTACGATTGCTGTCGTTTCTGTCCCGTCTTCCCCGTCAGGCGTACTGTCAGGCGCGGAACCTCCCGGGCCGTTTCCTCCGGCTGAGCCGTTTCCGCCGCCTGCCCCGTTTTCAGGCTTGTCATCTTTGTCTGTTACCGGACTTCTGTCATACACCCGTGTAAAATACGCTACCGCCGTATGACTCTCGTTTATATCCGTTATCCTGTAAGAGCTTTCACCGGACGAAATGCGCTCTCCGTCAACCAGCAGATAATTAAGCCTGTATCCGTCCTCGGCGGCAAATGAAAACTCAAACGAATCTCCTGCTTTGACAGCCTTCAGACCCTGCGGCGAAACAGTTCCGCCGGTTGTGCTTGTTACATAAATCAGTATTTCTCCGGGCCTGCCAATCCTGAAAAGCCTTGTTTCGGGTCCGTTTGCCGTAAAGACAAACTCATCGGTATCGTACGATATCATCTTCCGGTTAAAAACATCGTACACACTGCTTCTCTCGGGAAGTCTTACGGTTTTTTCACCTCCGAAAAGCGAATGAACCGAAATATAATTACTGTCCGCATATATGATATCGGAGGCGCTGTCATCATATATAAAAGCCTCGGCGTATTTAAGGATATTGCGCAGAATATCCGACGGTATTCCCGGAACAGCCGAATATACGCTTATCCAGCTGTCGCCGTCGTCCTCCACTATGCTTTTTACAGCCAATCCCGCCAGCGAGTCCGGGTAGCCGGCCTCCGGACTGTGTTCCCCCAGCACTGTCGCAGCACTGTCATTCACGGCTATGACGGGTGAAAGGGTACGGTATTCTATCGCGCCGAAGGATACATCGCTGAGTCCTGAGGTAAGCCAGTGACTGTAATCTGTCACGTTAACTGTGCCAATAAGCTTGCGTTCCGTGCCGGGATTCGGTACAATCTCAACATTCATTCCGATAAGGTCGGATATATTCCCGGCGCAGGTCGTTTCCCCGTCCGATATTCCGTTTATAAACTGCCAGACGATGATATTGCCGTTTTTCTTGAGCTTATCCTCTATCGCCCTGCGCTCCGAGGCGGTGACCTGACTGGCTGAAAGCATAATGTTTATCCTGTGCTCCGGCACAAGTCCCTTTTCAAGATCGTCAAGCAAATAAAGGTCAAACGGCGCTCCTGTATTGTAAAGCTCGTCACGCTGTTTTTTCATTAAAGTTTTAAAAAGCAGCTCGTTGGTTATATCTGAACCGGTATAGGGGAAATTTGCTATCGACTGCTCGTCTACAAACACCGCTATTTCCGATACGGACTCCCGCTCCAGTCCGAGCGAAAGGGTCATTTCCTGCATCATCTGCGACGCCATTTTGTAAAACTGCTCTTCAACATAATATGTACCGCCCAGATCGTAGAAATAAAGTCCGTGTCCCTTTGAAAGGGCATAGGAATAATTACGCTTAAGCTGCTCTATCGCCTGTTCAACCGTTCTCGTCCAGCCGACAGATGCCCGGGCATCCTGAGCAAATGACAGGTAAGCATTATTGCGGTCATCATCCTCCGCGACATACAGCTTTCCGTGCGCCGAAACCGAATCGGCAAGCGACATGAAATCAACCGAATAGCCTATTTCACGCTCGCCGTAGTTCCACGGGCACGCTATGAAATCAATATACTCACTGTCGAGTATTTTCTGCGCCGCGGTCTGTCCGGTTGTTGTTGCAAACTCATAATTCCAGCAATTAAGCAGGTAACCCGCGTATGTTCCCACTATAAGTCTGTCGTTTACCGCTTCCTTGAGCAGCCTGGCGAAATATATGGCGGCATCTGCCTTGGTATCGCCCATAAACAGCTCGTAGTCTATGACCTTTCGGCTGTTCTGAACGCTCAGAACCGAGCCGTACTCTGTTTCGCTCCGCTCCTCTACCGACGGCACCTGAACGGTATCAAACGTAACAGAGCTGTCGTTCCACGCCTCCTTTAATGCCGCGTCGGTCACGTATTTTTTCCTCAGCCAGTTCCTGAAAGCATTAAGACCTACCGACGAGAAGTCGCCTACATTAACATTGTCGGTATTCATTCCCCACCACTGCCATTCAAAGGTAGTGCCTCCGGTTATTTTAAAGCCCACAATATTATTGGCATAGGGCTGGCTCATAATGTATTCAACAATTTTAATAATTATCTTGCCGGTATCCTCTTTCCATTTTTCCGAAGAAAAGCTGTTTTTGCTTACAGTGCCGTTGCTGAGCTTTACGCATTCTTCAGGATTAGCATCAAGCCACCACTGCGGCGGCGTAGTATCTATCGCTATAAGCAGCTTTGCCTCAGGATTTGCCGAAAGAGTTCCGAGCATCTGCTGATCTATCGTTTCGGTCTCGATTGAGCCGTCTGACAGCCACAGCTCTCCCAGAGTAGCGTTAGGCAGTATAAAAGCGATATTCGTATCTATTCCGGCTCCGGCGAATCCGGCGAGGGTTTCCTGCCGATAGGTCGAGTCGCGCTCCGGACGGCTGAACCAAAGGGGTGCTGTAGCTATTCCGTTTACAAAGTATACCGGTTTTCCGTTATACATTCTGATTTCAGATGTGGTGTCCACCGTGCGTTCAACCTGAACAACGCTTATATTTCCCACCTTATTATTGATATAATAATCGCTTACAATCGCCACATTGCTGTCAAACTGCACCGTGTAATTTCCTTCGCTTAAAAATTCCGGTATTTTAAGGGTGAATTTCGCCGTAAATTCTCTGCCTGCCGGCCAGTCAGCCGCCGATTCGCCCGATGCGATACTGAGTGTGCCCGAGCATATCCGGCGGGTAGAGTTCTTTTTCCAGAAATGCACCGCGAAGCTGCCTGTATCGGGCATTTTCTCACTGATCGTCAGCTTTGCGGTAACATCTACCGTATCACCGGCGTAAACCGGAATATCGGGGAAATCAAACTCGTTCGTAGTGAGCTTATATTCGGAATATTCCGAATTATCGAAATCAATCGTTCCCCATGAGCCGCCGCCTACCTCAGTATAAACCATTGCGGCTGTCCACGCGGCGCAGGCTGAAGTATCATAATCCGGATTCATGAAATTAAGGCGGTCATATTCTGTCCATTCGGGATCCGGCGTATTATCCTCGCCGTAGCTTTCCCTGGCCACAAGCACATTTGTGTCCGAATAGAAACGCAGCGAAGTATCGTTTTCCATTTTGATTATGCCGTCATAAAGCATTCCGTAGGCATAAATATTGTTGTACATACGAACCGCAAGCACATTTTTGCCCTTATGCAGATATTCGGCTATATCGAGCGTAGTGGGCAGATCCCACGTATCGCCGGTTCTCGTTTCCTCGAACACCAGCTGGCCGTTGATGTATACAGCGCATTTATCGTCGGCAGTAAGCTGCATCTGCGCCGTTTTGACATCGCTGTCGAGGCTGAATTCCTGCCGGAAAAAGTAATTCCGCTCATTATGCAAATTGGTCTCTATGCTGTTGTAATCGTCCGGATGTACTATCCATTTTCCCTCCCAGCTGTTGCCTGTCGCGGGCTCGCCGGTCTGGGCTATCGATATGCGCTGGAGATATACCGTTCCCGAACCGCCGGTTTTCTCAAACCTCAACCGGTAGTAAACCGAGCTGTCCGCGGTAAATGTAACCTTCGTTTCCGCAGCAGAATCAGCGTTTTCGATATCCTGCGAGACAAATGTCCGTGTCTTTATATCGCGCCAGTCATAAGCGTCGATAACAAGCCTTCCCCTTGCGGTTCCGGCAGTACGGTAAACCGCCGTCACCTCGTAGACGTAGTCGGTTTTTATAATATCTATATCTGTTTCTATCGCGCCTTTGTCATTATCATCTCCTGATATGCCTGCCCGTTCCTGCGTCTCAAAGACAGGATTTCCGGATATGACCGAATTCCGCCATCCGCCGAAGCTGCCCGAGCTTGAGGGACCGGCAAAATCCTCGGCGTAAACGGTATTGCCGTTAGCGGTATAATTATAGTATTCGATTGAATCAAGATAGACGTCCGCCTGCCTTCCGCCTATTCTTAACAGAAGCCTTACCTCGGACGCGTTCTGCGGAGCGGGAAAGTTGATGCGGTAGGTGTGCCATCCGCTGAGCTGCGGATCCGAATTCAGCGGCTGATCCTGTCCCACGCAGGTCTGTATCTCATTGCCGTTCCGGTCGTAATAAATTATGTACGCGGCGAAATTGCCGGATACCGCGTTGCGGCTGTTGATATGTACGGCAAACTCAATATCGTCGCCTCCGTTTACGGCTATCGCGCGCTTCATCTTAACCGTTGTGTAATTTATCTCGCTGTACCTTTTCTCAATATACAGCGAAGCCTTGCCGCGGTAATATATATCCCTGTCGGCGGTAATGCTGCATATACCGCTTGAGGTGACATATTCCCAGTTTACCGGCTTTCCGGCGGCGGTATACTCGAAGTCAAGGTTGACATCGGTTATCTCCTCCGTGGGAACTATCGATATATTATCGATAAAGGATTCAAACTGCTCGGTTCCCTTAAAGACAAACCAGATCACGGCGTACTTTGTTTCCTTTGACGTCTTGAAATCGGTTCCGAACTCACGCCAATCGTATGAACCGGTTGCGTAGGCGTTTGTCAGCCAGAAAAACGCCTCCGATTCGGCGGAAACATTTGTCAGCTGATTGTTCTTATACTGTCTCAGGCAGACCCATACCGCTCCCTTTTTGGTGCCTCGTGTCATAGCCTCATACGAAAGGGTATAGTTTGTGTCAGGCGAAAGCTCGAAAACGGAACTTACAAAATACAGGTCCGTATCCCCTTGAGTGTTTTTACGCACTGCCGCAGCCGCGCTTCCGTCCCCGCCTGCACCGTTCGCCTTTATAACCGTAAACGCCCCAAAAGAGCCTTCCTCAAATTCGCCGGGCGCGTCCTCCTTTTCCCTGCGTTCGTAAACAGTCCAGTTAAACGGCAGCTGATTATCGTTGCCGGTTTCAAAATCAAAGTTTTTGTTGCCTGAGCTTCCGAGTTCGGTTATTATTAAATTATCAAAAATAAATTCAGCGTCTGTATCCGGACCCTTTACCTCAAACCGCATTTCAATAAACGCCGTATCGCTGCCGGTTGTGAAGGTTGAATAATATCCATGCCATTCGCCGTCATTTTTCTCGCTCTTGGCAGAATTCAGCCAATTATACGCGGACGACCCAACCGTATCATTTCCAAAAGAATTATAGGTTCTTACATAAGGGCTTACCACTATGCCCTTTCCTTTGTAATTACCGCTGAACGACACCGAGTAAACATAGTTCGGTTTTGCCTTAATACGCTTGCTGTACGCAACGCCGAGAGTACCGTTCTTTTCCGTGACATTTATGAGCAGTCCTCCGCTGCCGTTCTCGCCTTTGTCTGCGGTATGTCTGAAGGTGTAAATCGACTGACTTCCCGAAACCGTATATCCCGTCCAGTTGAGCGGGCGCTCGGAATCAAAATCCTTAAGCTCAAAATCGAAATTCTCGGGATTTTCGTTCTTTGTCAGAGTTATCGACTTTACTATGGCGTCATTTCCGTTCGCGAGTACTCTTACGCGCATATACGCGGCGCCTTCGGGAACGGCAAAATATCCGGAGCTTCCCGAAAGACTGTATGCCGCGCCCACATCAAACTCAACATACACCGCCGCCCCATCGCCGGCATATGCGATATTGTATATATCTCCGCCCGCGGTATTGTAGCGGTAGGAAAGCAGCTCTCCGGAAGCGTTTAACGATATTCCAGTCAACTCGTCATAAAAGACGCTGCCTGATATGTTCCAGCCCGGAACGGTAAGAACGCTGATATCCTCAAAATCTCCCGCCGGTATAAGATTAACTGCTATATCCGGAGCTTCGGTATCTGACGCGAATCCTCCGTTGAGTAAAAGATTGGTGCCGTCTCCCCCTTTTTCGGTGACAGAAACATTATCTATATAACAGTCAACGCCGGAATAACCTCCCGCTCCTATAAACAGCGGCGCCCAGTCGGTCATATTACAGGTAAATTCATAGCTTACCGTTGTCCAGTCCGCGTAATCGCCCGAAATGCGAAGTATGGAGTTCCCGCTTGAGCTCCACATTCCCTTATTCCAGTAAAGCTCAAGGCTGAGCGGATCGGCTACCGGGTCATTCTTTGTGCTGCCCTTTATGTCAGCCTTGAAAATATAGGTTTTGCCGGCCGTAAGAGCGGTAAGCATATTCGATATACCGATAGTTTTATGGCCGGTATTGCCGGCGTAATTCTGCACAAAATGAACCGAGCCGGTATCGCGGCTGCCGTCCTCGGAAAGTTCAATATCGCTTATTCCCGGCATATCCGGATCGGAGTATCCGGTTTCGGTCCACTTCTCAAGCGACGGGGTCTTCTTCATCGGATTTACGGCTACGTTGTCTATGCAAAGTCTGTCTCCCGCATTTCCCCTAAACGTAATATACAGCCTCAGCGAACCGGCGTTTTCCGGTATACCGGAAATAATAAGCTCTCTGCCCGTCTGCCAGTCCGTTTCCGCCTTTGCGTAGTCAGTATTCACTGTTATGCCGCTCTCGGTGCCGTCTGTCATGGAACAGAAACCGCTTATTTTGTATTCAGGCGCATCGCCTGAGCCTTTTATATCAAAGCTCAGGCTGTATGAACGTCCCCCTTCAACGGCTGCCGACGGGAAAGACACGACCGTATCTTCCGCCGACCCTTTTGTGATTTCAAGAAAAGCGCCTGAATCATCGTGGGATATCATTATGCCGTCGCCGTTTTCCGTCTCAAGGCTCCAGTCAAGGTGATCTTCGGTTTTGACTCCCTCAAAGCTCCCGTTAAACTCACTTAAAGGCAGATAAGTGTAAATCAGATCCTCAAAGTCACCGTTCAGCGCAAGATTGTTGGCGGTAACGAGATTGTTTCCGCTGGTATTTATGAAGCTGCCTCTGCCCTCAAGTATGTCCTCCCCGCTCGCCTTATCGGTGACTGTTATATTGTCAATGTAAATATCGCTTATGTTATTATACTGACTGAAGACAATGAAAAACTCGTTTCCTCCGCCGCTTACATAATCGTATGTGAATTCCGTCCAGTCATCAAATACGGTTTTCTCCTTTGTTATATCGTAAGCGGGGTTGTCAATGTTTCCGCGGTCCACAAACCTGAAGCTCTGCGCGGCATATGTCACACTGCCTTTCACCATAAGCGATACAGTGTATTCCCTGCCCGCTTCAGCCTGCGCGTGAACCGAAAGCCAAATATCGCCGCTCGGCGAAGTATTGTGGATATAAAGAGCACCTTTGTCCCGGCAGCCCTCATCTACGGTCTGGGCATATCTGAACTCGTTGTTTGTCCAAGAGACACCGTTACCGTCGGGATAACGGAACCAATCGCCCTCTTTATAACCGTCCGAATTTATGCTGTCAAATATAACCGCCGCCTCACTGTATTCGTAAATAAAAGCGTTATCCAGTATATACATATCACCCGAAGCCGAATTACCGTCTCCGGCAATCACAATGAGCTTTATAAAGCTGACTCCGTCTGGAACCTCATAATCTCCGGTGAGCTTTACGAAATCAGGTGACTGTGAGGAAAGCGTATCGATTACCGCAGGCTCTCCTGCCGTTTCCGATGAATTTTTCATTCCCTGCACGGCAAATATCACTGACGCGCTATCTTTTGTCTCGGTTCTTACGCTTATGCCAACATTGTATTTCCCGTTTTCCTTTATTTTTACGGCATCGGAAGAAAAAACCGTCTCTCCGCCGCCGTTTTTTGATATCTGCGCCGCATTTCCGGTGATTCCTTCGCAAAAATAAAGCTGTCCGTCACCGTCAAGGCGCCAATTTGCGAAACGGTCAAACTTGCTGTCCTCTCCGGCGGATAGAACCATTGGCGTGAAAAGCGTACCCGTCAGCAAAAAAACCGCCACCAGAAGCGACAGATATCTGTTTATTTCTTTTTTTACTGAATAATACATATTTACGCTCCTTAAAAATTCATATAGCAATTCCCTGTCTTTTGTATTTATTTTACAATTTTTATTAACAACAGACAACTTTATTTTTTGTTTTATTGGTAACTTTTCTTTACATATTTCATAAAATTGAGGTTTTAAGCTGACAAAAGTAAAAAAATTATACTTTTTACTGCAAGAAATCGCACTTCGATAAATGTATAATAATATTGCAGGAAAATTCCCGTAAAATCGCAGGAGTGAACCTATGAACATAAAATCCAGAATATCAAATTTCAGTATCAGGAATAAACTGCTGGCAACCATGCTCATCTCCGTTATTATTCCGTTTTTCGTTTTCGGCGCCGTTCTCTTCTCAGCCGGAAAAGAGGAGCTGAACCAAAGGGTGACAACTACATATCTCCAGACGCTTAACCAGTTAAGCCTTACCTTCAACGAATATATTTCCCGTACTGATCAGACAAACCGCATAGTGGATAACAATTCGGATATACCTAACTGGCTCAGAAATGAAGTCACCCAGCTCATTACCGACCCTGCCGAGCTTTTTGAGCTTGAGCAGGCCGCCCTCTGTTCGCTTGAGGAATTCTCCAAAACCAATGAGGACCTTTATTCCATATCCGCTGTTACCTTTGACGGAAAAAGCCTTACCTATGCCGACCGCAAATTTGACCGTTCCCTCGCCGACTACGATTCTGAATATTATTTGCCGCTTATCAACTCCACCGGTAACACGGTCGTCCTTCCGGTCAAAATGTCCCAAAGCGCTTTTTCGCCTCCCACGCCGGTTTTTTCAGTCGGCTTTAAACATCTCGACATCCAGAACGAGGACGAATCCGGCATAAACGGATATACCGGATATATAATATCGGAATGTCCCGTATCGGTGCTTGAAGGCTTCTGCAACAGTATCGACCTCGGTGAAGGAAGCAGTCTTTACATAATTGACGGTAACGGCGCGCTTGCCTACACCGATGAAAATGACAGCGAAATCATAGACCGCACTTTAAGCCTGCTCAAATCCGAAAGCAAGGGGACAAACATAACCACTTTAAGCGGAACCTACTATCTTATCGGAAACAGTATATCCGGAATTGACTGGACCGTTTACGCCCTTATACCGCTCAGCTTTATCAATCAGAATACGGCGCGTCTTCAGTTTATTTTCATTTTAATGAGCTTTTTCTCGCTTGCTCTCATAATTTTTCTCGCGTGGATTCAGTCCCGTTATTTCACCAAGCCCATTTTCGTGCTTCTTGATTCTATGAAACGGGTAGCGGACGGAGACCTCACGGTAAGATTTTCAGATACCAGACGTGACGAATTCGGCAAGCTCGGCGACGGCTTCAACTCTCTTGTCGAAAAAACCGAAAAACTGATATCCGATGTTGCGGAAAGCGAGTCGAGGGAAGCGTCCGCGAAATACAGCATGCTCCAAAGCCAGATAAATCCCCATTTTCTTTACAATACGCTTGATACAATACGAATGATGGCAATACTTAACGATCAGGATAAAATCGCCGACGCTCTTCTTCATCTCTCAAAGCTGTTCAGATATAACATCAAAAACAGCAACCGGCTGGTCACTATACGCGAAGAAGTCGAGCAAATAAAAAACTATCTCAGTCTGCAGGAGCTGAGAATGGAAGACCGGATAAAAATAAATTATATGATAGACCCGGACGTTCTTTATATGCGTATGCCCAAAATGCTTCTGCAGCCGATAGTGGAAAACATTTTCAGCCACGCTTTCATGGATCTTGAAAAAGACGGAATGATAACAGTTGAGATTCGTTCAGACGAAAAAAACATTTATTTCCGTATATCAGACAACGGCAACGGAATCAGCGAAACCGAACTGATGCAGCTTAAAAAAAGGCTTAAAAGCAGCAACAACCCGCCGGGCGAGAGTATAGGGCTGGTAAATGTCAACGAACGTCTCCGACTGTATTACTCAGACAAACATACGCTCAGTATTGAAAGCGCAGAGGGCAAAGGCACGTCGGTATCGTTTACCTTACCGATCGGCGAGGACAAAACAGACCTTTACAACTATGAGAGCCATATAAACAGAAATGAGTGATAAAATCTTGGACAGATATCTATCAGTACTGATAGTAGACGATGAAACCATAATACGCAGGGGCATAAGAAAGCTGCTGGACTGGGAAAAGATCGGATTTCAGGTCGCCGGTGAAGCCATAAACGGTTTTGACGCTCTCGAATTTTTGCAAAAGCACCAGACAGACGTCATTCTGACAGACATTAAAATGCCGCTTATGGACGGTATAGCGCTTTCAAAAGAGATTTCGGCAAAATACCCGTCCTCAGAAATAATCATCGTAACGGGATATGACGAATTTTCTTATGCGAAAGAAGCGGTCAGGGCAGGCGTTTTCGATTTCCTTTTAAAGCCTGTTGACCCTGAAGAACTTACCGGATCACTGTCAAGAGTCAGGCAAAAAATCCTCAGCCGCGGAATCAATTATCCGTTCAAAGAGGAAGCCGAAATCAAAAAAGCCATTCTCGACAATGACAGCGAAGCCGCCAAAACAGCGCTCAATACCGTTTTCGACATTTTTATGCAGCATAAGGCGCCGCTTGAGACAGTACGTAACATAGCGTCAAAGCTGGTGTCCGAAATTTTCGCGGCACACAAAATGTACATAGGCACAGAGCCTGTAAAGCCTGCGCCCGTATTTACGAACATCGGCACAGCGGAACAGATACGCGCCCTTACCGAAGAATATCTGGAAGACTTTTTCAGTCTGATAAATTCCGGTTCCACAGATACTTTAATAAACAGCATCATCAGCTATATCCACAGCAATTACCGCCACAACATAACGCTCGCCACACTGGAAAATGAATTTCATTTCAACGCAAGTTATATCAGCCGCATATTCAAAAGCCGTGTAGGTACAAATTACAATGAATACCTGATAAATGTACGTATAGAACACGCAAAGCAGCTACTGAAAAACACCGGACTTTCAATTACCGAAATCAGCGACGCCACCGGATTTGGCAATTCCAAATATTTCAGCAGGGTATTTAAAAACTGCACGGGTATTCAGCCTATCGCTTACAGAAATGAGTACAAAAAACATGAAAAATAGACTTTTACCGCTTTTACTCGCTTTAATCATAACGCTGACCGGCTGCAGGAACGGCAGCGAAAGCTCCGGTTCGGTTTTTTCCGGAACCGAGTTTTCCGACCCGAACGGCACACTTAAAATATTCGTCCGTCACGACTTTAAAAGCTCGCTCAACCGTTTTGCGGCAACATTAAGGCTTGAACATCCGAATTTCACCGTAGAACTCACCGACAATCCTTACGACTCCGACATAGTCATATCCGATACGGTTCCGTCTGGAGATGAAAACGCTCTCGTGCCGCTCGACGACATTGTTGCAGATTATACAGAAATATTTCCTTCCGATTTTCTGCTTGAAAATCAGAAAGGAATAATCGGTGTCCCCCTCTTTCTCAGCTTTGACGCGTTCTGGTTCGATGAGCTGATTTACCGCAGAACCGAAGCCGACATACCCGCGAGCATTGACGAGCTGATATCATCGTCTCTTATTGACTCATATATTCCGATTTGCTCGGATACCTCTCTTTCAGGTATATTCTGGAGCGCTGTCGCGCCGGTTTATCTTTCTTCGGGAGGGAAAGCCGACGATGTGGCAAACGGAAAATTCGCGCGGGAACCTGCCGTATCCGCCTTTGAAAGGCTGAACCTCATCAGGGAAAACGCGCTGCTCACCCAGACCGAAGATTCCGAACAGCTGTTTACCAAAAACTCATCGCTTTTCTGGGCGGAAAATATCTCAAAAGTCGAAAGAATACAAAACAATATGCCAGGTCTTTCAACGACCTCTTTCCATCCCTCTTTGATTTTCCGCGAAAACGAGACACCCTCTGTCGTACTCAGGGCGCATATTCTGACCGTAAGGGAAAGCGCAGATATGTATCTTGCCGAAATATTCATAAAAGAGCTTTACAGCGAATCGACTCTTTTGACCATCGCGACCGAGTCAAAAATTCCGCTTGCCTGCAAATGCTCCTACGGCTCACATTCTCTTCCCCAGTTCGCTCATACGGTCTATTCCGTACTGGCTTCACCGTCGGTCGGGCTTTATAATATAATCTGCCGGTGGAGCGATTCCGACAAAAGCCGCATATACGGGTCGGTTTCGGCGTTTTTCAACGACAATTTATCCCCCGAAGCCGCGGCTGACATACTCTGCGGTGAACAATAAAAAAGCGGCTTTCCGCCGCATAAAAATCAATTTTCAGTTTTTCAACAGACTGAAGCGGAGCAGTATTTCTGAAGCTGCTCCGCTTTTTTTACCTGCGCTGTCCGGATTTCACCGTCAATACCGTTATCTTCCGGACGTACAGCGCCCGTATTATCCGAATAAAACAAGCCCTAATTCTTTTTACAGCCGTTCGGTCACTCCGGCATCGCGCTTTGTATTTTCCTAATCAGGTAAATTCAAAAAGTCTTGCCTTGTACTGTCCCTCCAGCTTTAGTGACAGAATATTATTTTCAACACTGTAAAAACAGTCGTTTGACGGATAAATACATTTGGCGTTCTCATAATCGCCTAAATTGATATCGAAAACATCGTCTTCACTGTCCAGCTTCCATACGGCAACTATTGCTTTGCCCTTCATTTTTAAGCCGTAGCTAAGCCACCGATCCCCATATCGCGGAAAACCGTTCGGCCAGTACGGTAAACTGTCGGATATTTCTTTGTTGTATGTTTTGTAAACGGCGATACCCTGCTTTATAAGTCCGAAGCATTTATCGTTTATATTCGCGAGATGTCCGCTCTGATGTATCCTTTGAGTCATCGCGTTTACCATATTAAAAACCGTTTCCTCTTTGTCGCTGCCAACCATCGGATATGACCATATCGCGCTCTGTTCAGGCGTGACCGCGCTTGCCGCCCTGCTTACTGTTTCGGGAAACAGCTTATAATCCGTCTGATCCGATACAGACTGAATCGAGTACTGCGCAAGCAGGGCATAGTCCATCCGCATACCGCCGCTTCCGCAATTTTCTATTATCAAATCGGGATATTTTTCAAAAACGGATTTAAGCCATTCGATATACGCCCTGTTATGCTTAAGCAGTCCGTCTCCGGGGCTGTCAGCGTCAAGCTCTGTACCTACGCCGGCGTTTATATTATAATCCATTTTTATGTATCCGCACCCGTAACCGTTCACCAGTCTGTCTATTACGGAATACGCGTACTTCCTTACTTTTTCATTCCGGTAATCAAGCTGATATCTGCCGTGGTCGATAACTCTTTTTCCGTTCCGCACAAAAAAGCAGTCGTCCTCCCAGATTTTCGCGAGAGGACAATCAATCCCCATTACTTCCAATTCGAGCCATAAGCCGGGTATCATATCTTTGCTTTTGATATAACCGATAACTTTTTCTATTCCATCCGGGAAACGGCTTTTAGACGGTATCCATTCGCCCACGCTGCTCCACCAGCTGCTTTCGCTGCCCATTTCTTCCGAAAACCAGCCGGCGTCAATACAAAAATAATCACAGCCCGCCGCTTTCGCTGCGTCAATCAGCGGGTAGAGCTTATCTGCCGTAGGATCTCCCATTAAGCAATTCATATAATCATTGAATATTACGCTGTTATTAAGATTATCGTTATTTTTTCTGCGAATGCTTCTTCTGTATTTTGTCATTTCCGAAATACATTCCTCAAAGGAATCCGCGAAAGCCACTGTTGCCGGAACGCTTCTGAAGCTGTTTTTACGCAGCTTTTTAAGAAAATGACTTTCATTATAAGTCGGTCCGGACAGGCTTAAATATAAATTTTCCGCAATATCGCTGATTTCAAAATGCCATGAGCCGTTATGCTCAATCTGCCAGAAGATATACTCGCCGGTGTCGCTTACCTCTATACAGCCCATTGGAAGGTATCCGCAGCTTGACCAAGTTCCCACCGAATCATAAGACAGTCTTTTCAAAGAAAAATCGTTAACTTTAGAAAGCCCCAATTCACCGAGCGGGTTTCTTCGCCATTGGCACTCCCCGTGCCATGTATTATGCGGTATATGCAAATATACGGAACGGTCGAAAACGCCGTTTGAATTTTTCGAGATTCCCACAAGATTAAACGAAGACAAATATTCCAAATCATACTCATTCTCCGTGTAAACCTCAGAATATGCGGTTACAACTGAAATCTCCTTATAAAACTGATAATGCTGGACAACTTCTATATCGTTATACTCTAAAACAAACTCCAGTTTTCTGCCTTTTTCGTTTTCATAATCCCTGTGCAGCCTGTATTTGAGATTATGACCCGGGGACGTACCGGTGTATTTGTTTCCGTGATGATCGTCCTGGTTAAAGCCGGTAAACTGAATTTCAACAGGTGTGAACCACTTTTCCTCTGTTTCTGTTATTTCTGTTTTTCCCGTTTTGCGGTTCGACATATTGAGTAAAAGCAATTTTCCGTCCTTGTCAACCTTAAAATTCGCATTTATTTTGCCGTCTACGTTTATCAGCATATAATACCCCTCTGAATTATTATTTTATAAATACAGGCACATCTAAAGCAATATTATACTTTATCTCCGCAAACTTTTATTCCGTCAAATCAGCAGTCCGTAATTTTCCTATATACATCGCCTGCGCGATATATGCGTGACAACAGAATATTTCAGCTTTATTTTTAACGGCAATATCGGCATATCCGGCAATAAGTATACTATTAAAATAAATTAAAAAGCTTTAATTGTCAATATTATCTTAATTAACTTTATATTAAACCGTTGACCGGTTGTTCTCAGCGAATAAGGTCCGAACTATATGCTCTCTCAAACAGATGTATCTGTCCTAATGTGTTATACCGTTTACTTCAGACAGTTATATCAATGGCGTGCTGCCGGACTGAAACAGCAGATTTTTCGCTTGCATACGGCAGAACAAATATTTTCCCCGGCCGTTCACCGTCAGTCGGATATTCCACTTATCAGGCAGCAGAGCATTCGGCTTACAGAGTATAAACCGGCACAGGCACCCGCAATTTGTTTCTCTTTCACCGTAATTCCGCGGCATTTGTACTGCTTATGTTAGCGCAAGTTTTTTTTCTTCAAGCGATTAAAAATAAAATGCGGCTAAACGCCGCAAAAAATTGATTTTCAGGTTATTCCGATAAATCTTGAGGTATCCGTATTAAAGCATACCGGATTTAAGCATCAAAAAAATTTTCCGACTTCAGCTTTTCAAGCATTTGCGCAAAAAGTGTATTCGCCCACGCAAACCACCCTCCTGTATATTCCCCGGGATTATCCGCATTGAAGCTTTCATGCATAAAGCATGTTCCGGCGTGAGTTTTTGCCGGCATTTCAAGGCACCGCATTATTTCTTCCCTGTCGGTCGAGGTGAGAATCTGCATTATAAGCGATATGTGCCAGATATAGCCGTCAGGCGTATGCGGACTCCCTATTCCGTCGGCGTACTTTCCCTTAAAGTAGTAAGGATTGTCCTCGGAAAGTATGAATCTTCTTGTGTTTCTGTAAATTTCATTATCAGGATTTCTATATCCGAAATAAGGAATTGCCAGCAAGCTCGGTGAGTTTGCGTCGTCCATCAGATTATAGTTACCGTATCCGTCTGTTTCATAAGCATATATTCTGCCGTATTTCGGATGATTGACAACGCCGTAAACCTCAACCGCATCCTCGATATCTTCCTTTAAAATACGGCACTCGTCCGCAAGCGCGCTGTCGTTATAAACCCTTTCCGCAATTTCAGCGGCATATCCGAGCGCCACAACCGCCATCATATTCGACGGAATAAGATAGCCGAACGTACAGCAATCATCCGACGGGCGGAATCCCGACCACGTCATGCCGCACGGATTGACCGGTCTGCCGTGTCCGTGAAGCGGAAGGGTATCGGTTTTCTTGGTAAGCCTTGTCCCAGACGCGTTCAAATGTATACGGTGATTTTGAATGATCCTGCTCTGTTCTGAAAACATTTACCGTTATAATAACCGCGTTTTTAAAGTCAGACGTGAAAATTTTTTCTTCGCCGACAGTCTTCCAATACTCATACGCGAGATAAAGCGGCGCGCAGAGCAAATCTACCTCTTATCGGAAAATTGTGCTTTTTTATTTAATTCTTATTGATTTTTTACGTTATTCTGTCCCGGAGGCAGTTTGTTCATCTGAAATCTGCTTCTCGTACTCCTCTTTTGTAAGCAGAAAGCTCGATACCGCATACACCGTCTGTCCGTTATAGGTGAGTCTCGTCCAGCCCTTGACGCTTGTGCCCGTTCTGGTCACGAATTCTCCCCTTTTAAGTGTATAGACTATCTGCGAACCGTTCGTGGTCGGCGCGGTGCGGAGATTTGTGGTGTCCTTCGCGGTCATTTCACCCGAAGCGGCGGTAAAACCGTCGGTTTCCTCTATCCTTGAAGGCTCTTCGGAAGACGATGACGAGCTGTTCACCTCTGTCGTCAGCAGGCTTGTTTTGGCGTAAGCCGTGCGCCCGTTATAGGTAACCCTTGTCCAGCCGTTCGGATTAACTCCGGTGCGGGTGACAAACTCACCGTTTCTGATGGTCGCCACTATCTCGCTGTCGGTATTCGGCTCGGCCCTCAAATTGGTCTCGATTTTCGCCGTCACCTGACCTGATGAGGAGGTAAATCCGTCCGACGGTTCTGTTACCGGCGGCTTATAATCTTTATCATCGGTAAGATAGCTTGATATAGCGTAAACCGTTTTCCCGTTATAAGAGAGCTTTGACCAGCCGTTCGAGCCTATGCCCGTGCGTTTCACGAACTCGCCGTTTTTTAGCACGGCAACCACATTGCTCTTTGTTGTCGCGGCGTCGCGCAGGTTTGTTTCTATCTTTGCCGTCACCTCATCGGACGCCTCGGTATAAAGCGCGCCGTCGGCGTCAGGCGCTTCAGCGTCATCAGGTCGCGCGGCGGAATTTTTAGGCTCCGCCTCTTCCCTTGTAAAATAGGATACATTCATATCCGCATTGCCCTTGATGCCTCGTACCGCTCCCTTGTCGGTATACTGCCACATACTGTATTTCCCGCTGTAATCGGGCGCGGCGGTATTCGGATACGGTCTGTCAGGATAGCGCGCCACCCAGACCATAAAGTCTTTTTCTATTCTTTCGGTATCCCAGTAAGCGGAGTTCTCAAGCTCTGACTTAGCGGCATAAAACATACCCTCGTAGCCCTCGGCCTCTACATATTCAAGAAAAGTGACGGCGTTATCGGTTCTCTGCTCGCTTGAAATGCCGTAAACACGGCTTTCGGGATTGAGAAAGCCCTCGCAGTCGTACACGACCGGATATGAAATCGGATAACCCTCTATGGCGGAAACAGTCCATTTTGCCTCTTCCTTTGCCTCTGCCGTGGTCATCGCCGTAGAGAAAAAGTAAACTCCCACAAGCACACCCGCCTTATGAGCCTGCTGTATATTGTAGTCGGCGCAGTCGTCCTTATAAATTTTACCGTTCTCACCCCGGAAGCCTATTCTTATTATAGCAAAATCAATACCGGCGCTTTTGACTGCGTTCCAGTCAATAAGTCCCTGCCACTTTGAAACGTCAATTCCGTTTGCCTTACCCTTTTTAACTTCAAGCTCTTCCGCGTCAACTTCAGCGCCCGACTCGGTTTTATAATCAGTGTTTTCAGGGTCGGCCAAATCGTTCTGACCGCTATGAGCGTAATCTGATGAGCCGGCGCCGCTTTGCGTATCCTTTTTACCGCATCCTGCCGCAAGCAGAATTAAAAATACGGTAACAAAGACAATTATGCGTTTCTTTAAAAAATTTCTCATAACTTCCTCCTGTTCAGACATAAAGTCAGTCAGAGCGCTTAATATCAGTAAAGCATTTTTCCTGTAAGCTCGGCGAGAGTTGTCTCTCCCCAGCTGTAATTTGTGAGATAACTTCCCTTGAACAGACCGGCAAACTCCTTTCTGCCCGAAAGATAGTCATAAAGGTCACAGTCCACCTTTTCGGTTACTATCCTGCGCTTGCCGTCTACCGCCTCGACTATATCGGATATGCCATACTCCTCAAGTATATTTTTAAGCCTTAAAGCCACCTTACGGTAGCGCGCTAACGTTACCGAATTGACCGGTTCTTCCTCCCACAGAAAGCTGATTGCTTCCTCGGAAGATACAAAACCGCCCCTGCGGTCGATGAGCAGAGCGAAAAGCTCCTTTGATTTCTGGCTTCTGAAGGCTATCGGCTTTCCGTTTACAAAAATATCAAAATATCCGAAGGTGCGTATGCGTATCTCGTTATTACCCGAAGGTCTGCCCTCCGCCTCCTTGCTGTCAACATTGTAAAGCATTATATAAAGCCTTGAAGCGTCGTCGGTGTTTTTTCTTGAGCATATCGCCTTTATCCTGCGGTACATATTTCTGTTTATGTCAAAATAGGAAAATTCCGCCTCTCCGGTCGCAAAAAGCCTTCTCACATCGTCGTAGTCAAGCCTGCTCTGGGAAATAAAATCCTTTATCGAGTGACTGCCCGACGACAGCTGCTCCCACTGTTCTTTAGTATACCCGAAGAATTTGCAGACATTTTCGCTTGTGTAAAGCGGCTTCACACAGTCGTTCTCCACCTCGAACGCCACAACGCCCTCGGTAAACTGCATAACAAGGTCGTTTACATTTTTAAGCGTGCGGTTCTCGCTTTTAAGCTCCCTGTTCTCGTTTTCGTCGGTTATGCTGCGGCAGCAGAAAAGGCTTACCGATGCGTCAACCTTTAAAAATATTCCCGTATATGTCTTTATCCTGCCCTTTGATGACATTGCCCTGTATGTTA
Source organism: uncultured Clostridia bacterium (assembly GCA_944376655.1). Lineage (GTDB taxonomy): Bacteria > Bacillota > Clostridia > Oscillospirales > Acutalibacteraceae > UBA737. Next base: position 25,832 of record CALWDJ010000009.1, on the reverse strand, counting down.
TTACCGGCGGTTTTGAGTCGGGGTCCTCAAACTGCTGTGTATAGAATCTTTCAAAGAACTCCCTTACAGGCAGTCTGTCCTCATCGCAGACCGTGTCTACTATCCATTTTTCAGTAGCCTCGCGCATACGCATGGGAATATTGACAACCCACTTAAAAAAATCCGAATTCTGACCGTAAAGGCATTTCACTGTGCCGTCAGAGCGGTCATACTCGAATATCTTGTCATACACCTCGCTCAGCGCCTTCATATAGCGCTTGGTCTCTTTTTCCTTCTTCATATTATGGTGCTCGGTTATATCCATACATACGGTCTGGAATTCATCGTTTCCCTCATCGTTTACGCATTTCATAATCCAGCCGAAAATGCGGGCTTTCGTGCCGTCGCACCGCATGACAGTTACCTCTCCGGCGATAGGCTCGCCGCTTGTGTATACGCGATTGAGATACAGCGCGAAGCGGCGGCGCTCCTCCATAGGTATCATAAGAAAAATATTACCCTTATACATATCAAGGTAATCAAGCTCGCCCTCACGCGCCTTCGGAATACGCAGAAATTCCTCCATGCGCTTATTCATATAGGTTATCGCCGGCTGCTTTTCGCAGGTGTATTTTATGTATCCGAAGTGCAGCGCGCCGCTGAGCCGCTGTATCTCCGCCGTATCTGTCCTTTCACCTGTAATATCCGCCAGCACTGAGTTCCCTGTCAGCCTTCCGCCGCAGCTGCCTACGCTGACGGTATCGCGCACACGGATAATACCGCCGTCCTTTTTTACGATACGGTAATCCGCCGAAAGGGTTTTTCCGCTGCTTTTAAGTCTGCTTATGAAATCCGCGTAAATTTCAGCGTCATCCTTATGTATTACCGAAGCATAAAAATCTACATCCTCATTTAGAAACTCCTCTTTAGTATAACCTGTCATCTTACAGAGACTATTGCTTACATAGCAAAGCCGTTCCCTGCCGTCGAATATATACTGATGAAAACCGCTTAATCCGTTTTCTAATATCTCTCCCGCGTTTCCGAGAATATTTTTCATAGTATAGCTGTATCTCCTCATAAACTGAGCAAAAAGCTCCGTATTTCAGATATCTGAAAGTATTTAGCACTTTTACAGGCTATATTATAGCATATAATCCGAAAAAGTGCAATCATACTCACGTCATCTGAAATACGGAGCTTTTTCTGTTAACCGCGGCTTCTTAAAACCGACTTTCTTATTTTTCCGCTTATGGTCTTTGGCATTTCGTCCACAAACTCCACAAGCCTTATCCATTTGTACTCGGCGAGCCTGCTGTTGCAGAATTCCTTAATTTCAAGCTCAAGCTCTCTTGACGGCTCATAACCGCTGCCTAACACTATTACCGCCTTTATCGCCTGACCGCGCAGGGCGTCCGGCACACCTATTACCGAACATTCGGCAACGGCAGGGTGCTCTGTAAGGACGTTTTCAACCTCATAAGGTCCTACTCTGAAGCCGCCGGTTTTTATTATATCGTCAAATCTGCCGTGGAACCAGTAAAGACCGTTTTCGTCCATATAAGCCGCGTCGCCAGTATGGTAAACGCCGCCGCGCCATACATAATTGTACTGTTCCTCGTTGTCAAGGTAAGCGCAGAATACTCCCGGCTGTTTGCCGTTTTCGGGCGGCACTATAACTACCTCGCCAACCGCTCCCTGCGGCACCGGTTCGCCGTGCTTTCCGCGCAGTTCAATGTTATAAAGAGGCGATGACACGCCCATGGAACCCTCGACTGGATTAAAACCTGCGAAATTTGCCATAAGCAGCGTAGTCTCGGTCTGACCGTAGCCCTCGCACAGCTCAATCCCCGTGCGCTCCTTGAACTTTCTGAACACCTCGGGAGCCAGCATCTCGCCCGCCGTGGTCGCGTGCCTGAGGCTCGGCATTTCGGGTATTCCCTTTCTTACAAGATAACGGTAAACCGTGGGAGGCGCGCAGAACGAAGTTACCGAATAGCGGTTTATGACTGATATCAGCTGCTTTGGGTCGAAATTGTCGAAATCGTAAACCATAACCGCGCTGCCGACCAGCCACTGACCGTACAGCTTGCCCCACGATGCCTTTGCCCAGCCGGTCTCGGCGACTGTGAAGTGCAGTCCGCCGTCCTCCGCCCTGTGCCAGTACTTAGCTGTTACTATATGAGCGAGCGGATAGGAATGGTCGTGTATAACGCCCTTGGGATAACCTGTCGTGCCCGAAGTAAAGTAAAGCATCATCGGGTCGTTTACGCCCGTTTCAACACGCTCAAAGGAGTCGGAAGCGCTTTCCATAGCCTCGCTTAAATTCTCGAAGCCTTCAGCCGCGGTGCGGACGCTCCACAGCTTTGCCTTTGCTCCGGTCTGCTCAAGCGCTTTTTTTATACGTTCAGGCACGCCGTCCTGCGGAGTTGAGACCACCGCCCTGATTCCCGCCGCCTTTATTCTGTATACAAAATCCGAAACGGTAAGCATATGAGTAGCCGGTATCATAACAGCGCCGAGCTTATGCAGCGCTATCGCCGCGAACCAGTATTCATAATGCTTTTTAAGCACCAGCATGACCCTGTCTCCCCTGCCTATTCCGGCGTTTTTGAAGACATTTGCCATTTTGTTGCTGTTTGCCCTTACATCCTCAAACGAGAAAATATGCTCCTCGTTTTCGGTGTTGCACCACACAATCGCCCTCTTATCCGGCGTTTCTTTCGCTATAACGTCCACAACATCATATCCGAAATTGAAGTTGTCCGGATAGTGAAGCGTTATTTTTTTAAGTGCTCCGTTTTCATCGGTTACTTCCGTACAAAATCTCTGATAAATGCTCATAACTGCTCCTTGATGTCCGCCGTTATTCCTATGCGGCGGAAACGCCCGTAACGCTTGCTTAAAAGATCGGTATCAGCCGAAAGCTCCTTAAGCTCCTCCGCAAGAAGGCTGCGTATCCGGTCGTAAAATTCTTTTTTGCCTATATCGTTTTCTGAGAGGATACGTTCTATAACGCCGAGGCTCTTCGCGTCCTCCGCGGTCAGCTTAAGGCTTGCCGCCGCTGTCTCAGCCTTGGCGGAATCCTTCCAGAGTATGCTGGCGCAGCCCTCCGGCGATATTACCGAATAGACCGAGTTTTCAAGCATCCATACCCTGTCCGCCACGGCGAGCGCGAGCGCGCCGCCGCTGCCGCCCTCACCTATCAGCACCGAAATCACCGGTACGCAAAGGGTGGACATCTCAACAAGATTTTCCGCTATTGCCTGCCCCTCGCCGCGCTCCTCCGCGCCTATTCCGCAGTAAGCGCCCGAAGTATCCACAAAGCATATTACGGGACGTCCGAACTTCTCCGCCTGCTTCATAAGCCTTAACGCCTTGCGGTAGCCCTCAGGGTGCGGCGCGCCGAAATTCCTGTAAGCGCGGTCCTTTGCCATATGACCCTTCTCTATTGCGATAACCGTTACCGGCTGCTCACCGAGCCACGCTATGCCGCCCACTATCGCCGGATCATCGGCATAGCGGCGGTCGCCGTGCATTTCTATAAACCCCTTGAAAACTTTTCTGATATAATCAAGACCGGTCGGTCTCGCGCTGTCTCTTGCCAGCTTTACACGCTCATAAGGCGTCGGGTTCATAACATCACGCTCCTGCTGTGCATTTTAAGAAGTTCGCAAAGCTGCTTTTTCTGCTCCGCGCGGGCAACTATACCGTCAACAAATCCGTGTTTGAGCACAAATTCCGCTTTCTGGAACTCTTTGGGGAGAGTTTTTCTCGTGGTCTGCTCGATAACCCTCGCCCCCGCGAAACCGACTGTGGCTCCCGGCTCGGCGAGGATTATATCAGCCTCCATCGCGAAGCTGGCGGTAACGCCTCCGGTTGTCGGGTCGGTAAGTACCGCTATATAAAGCAGTCCGGCGTCGCTGTGGCGCTTTACCGCCGCGCTGGTTTTAGCCATCTGCATAAGCGAAAGCAGACCCTCCTGCATTCTCGCCCCGCCCGAAACAGTGAAGCCTATAACGGGGAGTCTGCGCTCCGTGGCGTACTCGAAAAGACGGGTTATTCTTTCGCCTACCGCGCTGCCCATACTGCCCATCATAAAATACGATTCCATTACAAAAAGGCAGCAGGGCTGACCGCCTATCCCGGCGGTGCCGCATATTACGGCCTCTTCCTCACCGCTTGCCGCCGAAACGGTTTCCAGCTTATCCGTGTACCCGGGGAAGCCGAGGGGATTTCCCGACTTTATATCCCTGAACATTTCGCAAAAGCTGTCACGGTCGGCTATCATCTTAATGCGCTGACGCGCTTTCATACGGAAATGGTAGCCGCAGGAGCAGACAAGGTCATTTGCCCAGAGCCTGCTCAGCGGTATATCCTTATGGCAGTTGGGGCAGTTCTTTTCCGGCTCGCCCTCGTCCTGCTGGACCGGAGCCGCCGTTCTGCCGCCCTCCTCAAGCTGGTTTTTCGGTTTTAAAAAGTTAATCAAAGCCATTATTATCTCACCTGTTGCCCATGAATGTGAGGTCATAGCCTCCTGAAGTGAACCTCTCGTCCTCTATTATCCGCAGCTGCTCCTCAATATTTGTGGGTATTCCCCTTATCACAAGCTCGCAGAGCGACGCCCTCGCCTTTCTGAGCGCTTCCTCGCGCGTATGGGCGAAAACTATCAGCTTGCCTAAAAGCGAATCGTAATACGGGGAAACCGTCGTCCCCTCGATAAGGCAGGTATCGAACCTTACGGAAGGACCGCCCGGCACGTGCAGCATCTCAAGAGTGCCGCAGCTCTGCGCGTTTATGCGGCATTCTATCGCCGAACCGTAAAGCCTTATATCCTTCTGGGTGAAATTAAGCGGTATTCCGGCAGCTATTCTTATCTGCCATTTTACTATGTCTATACCGGTCAGCATTTCGGTGACGCAGTGCTCAACCTGAAGCCGTACGTTCATCTCCATAAACCAGAAATTACCGTCCCTGTCAAGCAGAAACTCAAGCGTTCCCGCTCCTACATACCCTATTTTCTTCACCGCGTCCACCGCAAGCGCCATTATTTTTTCCCGCTGCCCGCTGTTTACCGCCGGAGACGGGGTTTCCTCTATCAGCTTCTGGTTGCGGCGCTGCAAAGAACAGTCCCTGTCCCCCAAGCATACGGCGTTGCCGTGTTCGTCCGCAAGAACCTGAAGCTCAACGTGCCTTGCCGGAAAAATATATTTTTCAATATATACGCTGCCGTCGCCGAAAGCGGCTATCGCCTCTGATGTCGCCTGAAGATAAGCATCTTCTAGATCATCCGGAGTTCTTATAAGCCTTATTCCCCGTCCGCCGCCGCCGGCGCAAGCCTTAAGCATTATCGGATAGCCTATTTCATCGGCGGCTTTTTTCGCTTCCTCCACAGAGGGCAGTGCTTTTGTTCCGGGTATAACCGTAAGACCGGTATTGCTTATAAGCTCTTTAAGCACCGCCTTATCGCTCAGTCTTTCCATGGACTCCGGCTCAGGGCCTATAAATACAAGTCCGTTTTTCCTGCAAAGCCGCGCGAAATGAGCGTTTTCCGAAAGAAATCCGTAGCCCGGGTGTATCGCCTGCGCTCCGGCGAGTATCGCGGCGCTTATTATCTGATTTTCATTGAGATAGCTTGATGAAGCCTCCGAGCCGCCTATGCAGTAGCTCTGGTCTGCAAGCGCGACGTGCAGGGCGTTTTTATCCGCCTCGGAATAGACCGCAACGGTCGCCACGCCCATTTCCTTGCAGGCGCGTATTATTCGCACGGCTATCTCGCCGCGGTTCGCAACAAGTATTTTAGAAAACATAAATCATTCCCCTGTAACGGCAAAGGAAAATTCCGCCGAAACGCAGAGCCGCTCCCCTACGCAGAGAGTGCCCTCAGCGAAATAAAACGGGTGCTTTGCCCTTTTTATATGACAGCGCGTCTCCACCGTATCGCCCGGCTTAACGGGGGACCGGAATTTCACGTTATTCAGTCCCGTATATACCGGCAACTTACCGTCTGTCATAACGTCCTGCATAAGCACGCAGGCGGACTGCGCGAGTATCTCGCAGAGTATCACGCCCGGAACTATCGGGTTCCCGGGAAAATGACCCTTAAGGAAAAACTCGTCTCCCCTTACGGTATAATGCGCCACGGCGGTGCCGTCCTCATTTACGGCATCGTCGATAAGCAGCATATTGTCCCTGTGGGGAAGTATCTTCATTATTTCTTCTCTGTTCATTACTTTACCTCTTTATGCGGAAAAGCTCGGTGCCGTATTCGACTACCTGACCGTTTGTCACGCATATTTCAGCCACAGTGCCGTCTTCCTCGGCGTATATCTCGTTCATCAGCTTCATAGCCTCGACAATACAGAGTGTCTGACCCTTTTTTACCCTGTCACCTACCGTTACATACGGCTCGGCGTTTTCCGCCGCGGCGGCGTAGAAAACGCCCACTACCGGGGATTTCACGCTCACAAGGTCGCTGCCAGCGGAAGCCTGTTTTTCAGCCGATGGAGCAGCGGAAGTCACTGTCTGCTGCACGGTTCCGACCGGCACAGTCTGTACATTCTGCACCTGCCCGATGCGCTCAAGACGTACTACCTTGTTATCCTCGGTTATTTCAAGACCGGTAAGCTCAAGCTCCTTCATAAGTTCCGCGTATTTGCGGATATCAGCCTCGTTCATAATTTTACACCTTTCTGAAAGCGAGACACGCGTTGTGTCCGCCGAATCCGAGAGAATTTGAAAGCGCAAGGTCAATATCGGCCTTAAGCGCCGTATTGGGTACGCAGTTCAGGTCACATTCAGCGTCCTGCTCATTAAGGTTAATGGTCGGAGGGATTATTCCCTCATTGAGAGCGAAAACACAGGCCAAAGCCTCTATCGCTCCGGCGGCGCCGAGCATATGACCGGTCATCGATTTTGTGGAGCTTACAAGCGCGTCCTTTGCCTTATCACCGAGAGCATTCTTTATAACCATTGTCTCAACCTTGTCGTTCATCGGTGTTCCGGTGCCGTGAGCGTTTACGTATACGCGGTCGCTTTCCTTATAGCCCGCCTCGCGCATAGCGTCAAGCATAGCCCTTGTTCCGCCGGAACCGTCGGGAGCCGGCGCGGTTATATGGTAAGCGTCGCAGGTAGAGCCGTAGCCGCATACCTCGGCGTATATTTGGGCGCCTCTGCTTTTCGCGTGCTCATATTCCTCAAGGATAAGAGCTACCGCTCCCTCGCCTATTACAAATCCGGCGCGGCGGCTGTCAAACGGAAGCGACGCCGCGTTCGGGTCCTCGCTTACGGACAGCGCCTGCATATTCACAAAGCCTGCTACCGCCGACTGACTTACCGCCGCCTCTGTTCCTCCGGTGATAACAGCGTCGGCATAGCTGTGGCGTATCATTCGCATAGCCTCGCCGATAGCGTTGGAGCCTGACGCGCAGGCGGTGACCGCCGGCATCGCGCTGCCCTTACAGCCGTGGCGTATTGCTATCATACCCGCCGCCATATTTGAAATCATCATCGGCACAAAAAGTGACGAAACACGGCGCGGACCCTTTTCAAGCAGCTTTGTATGCTCGATTTCAAAGGTGCGTATGCCGCCTATACCGGTGCCTATCTCAACCGCGAAGCGCTCCGGCTCTACATTTGATTCAATACCGCTGTCGTCAACAGCCTGCTGCGCCGCCGCGATGGCAAACTGGGTATAGCGGTCGGTGCGCAAAGTTTCGTTTATTTCAAGGTAATCCTTCGGATCAAAGCCCTTTACCTCAGCCGCCAGCTTCGCCTTATATGCCGCAGTATCAAAAAGGGTTATCGGCGATATGCCGTTTTTGCCTGCTTTCATAGCCTCCCATGTATCCTTAACGTTGTTTCCGAGAGGGGTTACAGCACCGAGACCGGTGATTACAACTCTTCTGTTATCACTCATTTAAACTTCTCCTTACATCGCTATTCCGCCGTCAACGCGGAGCACCTCGCCGGTTACATATCCGGCGGTCGCAAGATAGGCGGCAGCCTCGGCGATATCCTCAGCGGCACCCATTCTTCCGAGCGGTATCATCTTAAGCAGCGGATTTTCGGTCTGGTTTCCGGTCATATCGGTCGCTATAAAGCCGGGAGCTATCGCGTTGCAGCGCACGCCCTTGGGCGCAAGCTCTTTCGCCACAGTCTTTGTAAGACCGATTATTCCCGCCTTTGAGGCGGCGTAGTTGCACTGGCCGGCATTGCCCATCATTCCGGCGACCGAGGCGATATTTATAATGCAGCCCTCGCGGTTGCGGATAAACAGACCCGACATATGGCGTATCATATTGAACGCGCCCTTTAAATTGACGGCTATAACCTTATCGAAATCCTCTTCCTTCATCATGGCGATAAGTCCGTCGCGCGTGATTCCGGCGTTGTTCACAAGTATATGCGCCGTTCCGAAGTCGGCTTTGAATTTTACCACTGTCTCTTTGACCTGCTCAAAATCAGAGACATCGCAGCGGTAAGCCGCCGCCTTTACGGAATATTTCTGCCTGCACTCATCGCATACGCTCTCGGCAAGCGCCGGGTCGCCCACGTCAAGTATCACTATGTCGGCTCCCATTGAAGCGAACTTCCTCGCCATCGCGGCGCCGAGTCCTCTTGAACCGCCGGTTATAACGGCTGTCTTTCCCTTTAACATCATTCCGCCTCCTTAAGATAATCGGTAACAGTGATAGCTTTTACCTCGCCGCTTATTTTCTTTATCATATTTGTAAGTGTGGCTCCGGGGCCGATTTCAATAAATGTATCGACTCCGCTTTCAATCATACCTCGTATAACATTTTCCCAGCGTACCGGACTGCATATCTGACCCGACAGCAGTTCTGCCGGATTATCTCCGTAAACTTCAGCGGTCATATCGGAATAAACCGGCACGGCGGGTGTCGAAAACGCAACTTTATCAAGCTCCGTCTTAAAATCCGCAGACGCCGCGTTCATAAAGGGTGAATGAAAAGCTCCCTTTACTTTAAGCGGTATCGCTCTTCCACCTGCTGTTTTAACCTCGGCGAAAAATTCCGGCATTTTTTCAGAAAGTCCCGAAACCGTTACCTGACCGGGGCAGTTGAAATTTACCGGATAAATCTGCTCATACTTTGAGCAAATCTTCTCTACCTGACTGTCCGACAGCTTTACCACTGCCGCCATTGAGGTATCAAACTTCTCAGCCTCGCGCTGCATAAGCTCTCCGCGGCGGCAGACAAGCGAAAATCCGGTCTTTTTATCAACCAGTCCTGCAAAAGTAACCGCTGTGACCTCGCCTAACGAAAATCCGGCGACAGCGTCCGGCTTTACGCCTTTTTCCTCAAGCACCTCTGCTGCCGCAAGCTCCATAGCAAAAAGGCAGGGCTGTGTGTTGGCGGTTTCCTTAAGCTCCTCCTCGGTTCCGAAAAAGCACTGCTCTGATGTGCCGGGACGAATACCGTCGCACACCGCAAAAACTTGGGCAGCGGCAGGATATTTTTCCGCCAGCTCCTTTCCCATTCCGGGGTACTGGTCACCCTGACCGGAGAAAACAAAAGCTATTTTACCCATTTTGACGCCCCCAGAAGGACAGGCTCTGCCTGTTCCATAACTTCCTTGATTATTTCAGCCGCCGGCTGCTCCTTTTTCACCATGGCGGCTATCTGTCCCGCAAGGAAACAGCCTTTTTCGCTGTCTCCCTCCTGCACCGCGCGGCGCAGGGCACCTGCGCCCAGTGCCTCAAGCTCGTCGTCCGGCATTCCGCCGTACTCCGCCTTTGAATATTCGCGCGCAAAAGGCGTACGCAGGCTTCTTACCGGATGACCGAGACGCTTTCCGGTAACCATTGTGCAAAGGTCGCCCGCTTTAAGTATTTTCTGCTTGTATTCGGGGTGAATGGTGCATTCCTCGGCGCTTAAAAAGCGTGTTCCCATCTGAACGCCGCAGGCTCCCAGCATAAACGCCGCCGCTACTCCCCTTCCGTCGGCAATGCCGCCCGCTGCTATTACGGGAAGATCGGTAGCGTCGCATACCTGAGGCACAAGAACCATAGTGGTTAGCTCGCCCACATGTCCGCCGCTCTCGCCGCCCTCGGCGATAACCGCGGAGGCTCCGAGCCTTGTCATGAGCTTTGCCATAGCGACCGAAGCCACCACCGGAATAACCTTTATACCGGTAGCCTTCCATTCATTTATATATTTAGAGGGGTTGCCCGCTCCCGTTGTAACCACGTCCACCTTTTCCTCGGTCACGACCTTCGCGACCTCGTCGGCAAACGGGCTCATAAGCATTATATTAACGCCTATCGGTTTTTCGGTAAGCTCCCTCGCTTTTTTAATCTGTTCCTTTACGTATTCACCGGGTGCATTCCCCGCCGCGATAATACCAAGGCCGCCGCCATTTGAAACGGCAGCGGCCAGTTTACCGTCAGCGATCCAGGCCATACCGCCCTGAAATACAGGATATTCAATACCCAGCAGATCACAAATCTCTGACCTTATCATCGGCTTAACCCTGCTTGCTCTGAATGAATTTGTCAAGATCGTCGATAGTCTCAACCTTGCGGTCAAGCTCGATCTCGATGCCGATTTCGTCCTCAAGGTTCATAAGAAGCTCAACGGTGTCGAGAGAATCAATGCCGAGCTCCGAAAAAGTGCTCTCGGGTTTGATGTCCGCAACGTCGCAGCCGGTGCGCTCGGAAACGATTTTAGCAATAGCGTCAAAATACATGATAGTCTGCCTCCAGTTTTTATTTACACGCGGCTTTTACCGCCTGCCGCCGATTATTATACAACTTTCCTGTTCCCTCTCTATTCCCTTAAAGTTCCAGAAGCGTTCCAGAATAAGGAAATTTATATTCAAAATAAAAAAACCGGTTTTATCGGCAAATATAACTTCACCTCAAAAACCGGTTCAAAAAAGAAAAATTCAAGGGTTAAAGCTCTCCGCCCCTGTCTCGGGATACCAGCAGAAACGTATTCCTTCGCCGTTTAAAAGCCAGACCTCCGGACAGGTGTTTTCCATCCAGTCAAGCGGAATAAGGGTATCTTTCTGCAATGATGCGCGCGCGTATGCCGCCTTTAGCTTCCCGGCTGTTTCGCCCTTTACAAGCTCCGGAACAGCCGAAACAAAAAGCGGAGTGCCGCTCACCGAAAGCGCTCTCAGCCATTCTGCCGCCAGAGAGCCGTCAAGCTCGGAAGTCAATGCCGCGCAGTCGGCGTCGGCTTCGTAAAACGCCCCGTGATGTAGCATTCTGAAAGCAAGCGTATTTACGCCGTACTTTCTTACCCGCTCCCATTCCTTTCCGCTTGTATCGTCTCCGGTGCGGTTGATATGCGCGAGCCCTGCTACCAGATGTCCTATCGTATTACAGCCTAAAATAAGCGTATTATCTTCTGCCGCCGCTTTTATCGTGCGGTAAAGCTCAAGAATTATCTCCACGCTTGTTTTGCTTCTATCATAAAAGCTCCAGCCGTCTTCAGCGAAAGCGGAAGAACGCTCAAAGCCCCAGAAGCCGAAAATATCAAAGGTTGAAAAATCATGCTTTATCAGCTCATAGCCCCATTCGGCCGAAAGTCTCCTGACCGTTGCCGCTGCATATTCAAGCACGTCCGGGTTAGACGGGTCAAGGTATGACGGGTGCCTTGAAAGCCGGTGTTGGGGTTTATCTAAACCGCTGACGTGCCTTCCGTCGGCAAGCGGTCTGAACCAGATACCGGGACGGGCACCCGCTTTCCTTATTTCGCCGGCAAGCCTTTTCATATCGGAAAAGCCCTCACGCAGCACGTCCCACGGCGCGTCGGCATTATTAAGCTCCCAGCAGTCGTCTATCACCATATAAGGAACGTTATCAAGGCCTGAACACAAGCCGCACAGCAGGCGGGTATCTTTCATTATGTCATTTTCAGAAGACTTGCCGTAGGCGTAATACCAGTTATTCGCACCGTACACCTTGTTCCGGGGGAAAATCGGGTCGTCGCATAATATAAGGTAGTATTTTTTAAGCGCCTCAAAAGCGGTTATATCCCTGTATTCCGAAAAAACCATTTCGCACAGTTTTACTTTTCTGCCGGAAAGAATCACACCGCTGCCGCCGCATCTTATATCAAGCCACAGGGTTATTCCCGCCGCTGAATACTGCCAGAAGCACATAGCGGCGGGTCTGACCTTTACGCCGAAGCACTCGGTTCTGCGTCCATTTGTATCCTCGGACAAATCAGAACCGTTTGAAACCGCACACACCCACGGCATACAGCGCTCCGCCTCGACAGGGCGCCACGCCGTTGCACCGTAGCCTCTTTCCCATTCGTCACCGTAAACCCTTACGGCTTCGGTTCTTTTTTCCGTTTTATCAAATCGCCAGTACATTCTTATATACCGGAGAGGAGTAGTGTCCGCGCTTACACTGACTGTAAGATTATCTCCGGATTTTCTGATTTCAAGGCTGACATCGCCTGAACATACCGTATCAGTATTATTGAAAATTTCACTTTTATTTTCACTGTATATTCTCACCGAATCAGGGTTCCTCAATTCCAACGTAATCCCTCTTTTCCCTTATTTTACGCTTATATTGTAATTTAGAGCTTTGTGAAAGTCAAAGCCCTAAAGCATAAAAAAGTTCACTATTGTAACTTGATAATACGCTGAAAAAATTAAAAAATTTTTTAGCCGCAAAAACAGTTGCAATTTTATGTAAACTGTACTATACTGTTTTAGTATCAATTCTCGGAGGAAAAATCATGTCGAAAAAAATATTCTCATTGGTTGTATGTTTACTCATTTTACTTCTTTCCGGCTGTTCGGAAGCTCCCGAACGGCTGAGTGTCGATAAAGGCGATGAACCTTCTTCCACGGTCAAAGAACCGGAGCCCGTACTCTACAAAAATCCGCTTACCGGAATATCAGAGCTTTCAAAGGACAAGGTCGATGACCGCCCCGTGGCTATAATGATAAATAATATAGCAGTCGCGCAGCCCGTGCAGACCGGCATAAACAAAGCCGATATTGTTTACGAAACCGAGGTTGAGGGAGGTATAACACGTCTGATGGCGGTTTATCAGGACGTGACCAAGGCCGAAAGGATAGGAAGCATACGTTCCGCGCGCTACGCGTATGTCGACCTTGCGCTGGGACATAACGCCATCTACCTGCACAGAGGTCAGGACGAGGTTTACTGCGGGCCGCATCTTAACGATATCGATGATATAGACATTTCGGAATCGAATTACGCCACACGCATAAGCAACGGTCTTTCAACCGAACATACACTTTACACTTTCGGGGAAACCCTATGGAACGGCATTGTTAATGACGGTTATAAAACCGAGCGCGGCTCAAGCGACCCGTGGGTGAATTTTTCCGACGAGAGCAGTCCGGTTTCATTTGAAAGCACTGCCGGCAGCGTAAGCGTTCCTTTTTCTTCGCAATATGAAACAGTATTCAAATATGATTCCGCTTCGGGAATGTATACCAGATACTTCGGCAATACCGTTCGCAAAGATTATTACACAGGAGAAACAGTCAAAGTTAAAAATGTGTTTGTGCTTCTTACTGCAATAAACAGCTATTCCGACGGATACCACAGGCAGGTTTCTCTTAATTCGGGCGACGGTTATTACTGCGTGAACGGAACATATACTCCTATAAAGTGGAGCAAGGGCTCAGCAAAAAGCGGCTTTAAATTTACAGACGCTAACGGCAATGAGCTTACCGTAAACCCCGGAAACAGCTGGGTATGCATAGCAAGCAAGAGCAACTCTCAGCCGGTTTTTGAATAAAACATTATTAAACGAAAAAAGCAAAGCAGATACTTTTCTCTGCTTTGCTTTTTTATTCTGCTTTATTTTTAAAACGGTGTCCGTTCTCGTGTTTTTACCGCATTAAAAAAAACAAAAAGCGCGCGTCGTTATCGGCGCACGCTTTAACTATATTTGCTGTTATGATCCTTAAAATCGGAAACCGATTATTCCGCAGCAGCCTGTTCCGCCGTGGGCTCATCTTCCGTAAACACTTTTTCCTCTGCTTCATCATCGGGAGCTTCAGATTCATGTTCATAATACTCAGAAGGATTTATCTCCTCGCAGCGCATTCCCGTACCTGCAGGTACGAGCTTGCCTATTATAACATTTTCCTTGAGTCCGAAGAGCGGGTCCGCCTTGCCCTTTATAGCGGCTTCTGTCAGCACTCTCGTCGTCTCCTGGAACGACGCCGCCGACAGGAACGACTCGGTAGCCAGCGAAGCCTTTGTAATACCGAGCAGCGTAGCGCGGTAGGTAGCCTTGGTAAGTCCCTCTTCACCGGCGTCTATACGCTCCTGTACCTTCGCGTTGGCATCGGCTATTTCCTTGTATTCGTAGCTTACGTTCTGGAGCAAATCGGTTGAGCCGGCGTCAAGCACGCGCAGCTTTCTCATCATCTGACGGACTATTACCTCAATATGCTTATCGTTGATATCAACACCCTGTGTACGGTAAGCGTTCTGTATTTCGGCAATGATATACTCCTCAACCGCCTCAGGTCCCTGGGCCTCAAGAATATCCTGCGGATATTTGGCTCCGGGTATCAGCATATCTCCGGCCTTGACCTCGTCTCCGTCGTTTACGAGACAGCGTATACCGTAAGGAATAGTGACCTTTTCCTCGGTTTTAAGCTCATCGTTGGTAATTATTATTACATTGCTCTTCTTTTCCTCGGTGATGCGCACTCTGCCGTCAATTTTTGCGATAAGCGCGCAGCGCTTCGGTCTTCTTGCTTCGAAAAGCTCCTCAACACGCGGAAGACCCTGTGTAATATCCTCGGTACTCGCTATACCGCCGGTATGGAAGGTACGCATTGTAAGCTGTGTACCCGGTTCGCCTATCGACTGAGCAGCGACAATTCCGACCGCCTCACCGATATTTACCGGCTTGCTTGTAGCAAGGTTTCTTCCGTAGCACTTTCTGCACACGCCGTGATGGCTGTGACAGGTAAGCACAGATCGGATTTCAATTTGAGTAATTCCGGCGTCAACTATTTTTTTAGCCGCATCGCCGGTGACTATATCCTCATGAGACCATATTATCTCGCCTGTCTCGGGATGTACGGCGTCATGCAGCAGGTATCTTCCCTCAAGACGCTCCTCAAGCGGCTCAAGTATATGATTTCCGTCCTTAATGTCAGATATCATAAGGCCTTCCTCGGTTCCGCAGTCGTTCTCACGGACAATAACGTCCTGAGCGACATCGACAAGACGACGGGTAAGATAACCGGAGTCGGCGGTACGCAGGGCTGTATCGGCAAGTCCCTTTCTCGCGCCGCGGGAGGAAATGAAGTATTCCTGAACGTTAAGGCCTTCACGGTAATTTGAACGAATCGGTACCTCTATGACCTTACCGGCTGTATTGGCTATAAGTCCGCGCATTCCGGCAAGCTGTCTTATCTGGCTCATGGAGCCGCGGGCGCCGGAATCCGCCATCATGAATATCGGGTTGAACTCGTCAAGGTTGCCCTTAAGAGCGTCGGCAACGTCCTCGGTAGCCTTGTTCCATATCTCTATTACGTGGCGGCTGCGCTCCTCGTTGCTTATAAGACCGCGGCGGTAATCGCGGCTTACGCGGTCTATCTGCGCCTCCGCGTCGCTCAGTATTTCCTTTTTGGCGGGCGGAATTACCGCGTCAATTACGGCTACGGTTATGGCACCCTTTGTAGAATACTTAAAGCCGGTCGCTTTGATATTGTCAAGCACTATCGACGATTCACTTGTACCGTGTTTCGTGATACAGCGGTCGATTATTTTACCGAGCTGTTTCTTGCCGACCTTATTCTGAATAATATCATCGTTGCTCTCAATAAAATTGGCAGACGGGTCCTTTACGGTAAATGTCCACTCAAGGTCAAGTCTGCGATCCGGATTGCTGCGGTCAACAAAGCCGAGGTCCTGCGGTATCGACTCATTGAAGATTATAAAGCCGACAGTACACCAAATAAGTCCGCTCTCTCCGTTTTCACCGGTGACGCGTACTCTGATAGGTGCGTGAAGTCCCACAACTCCGTCACTGTAAGCCATTATGGCCTCGTTCTTATCCCTGAATACCTTATTGGCGCCCTTTTCGTCCGACTTTACAAGGGTAAGATAGTATGAACCGAGAACCATATCCTGTGTAGGAACGGTTACAGGCTTACCGTCAGACGGTTTAAGGAGGTTGTTCGCGGCGAGCATAAGGAATCGCGCTTCTGCCTGCGCCTCGGCAGACAGCGGCACGTGAACAGCCATCTGGTCGCCGTCGAAGTCGGCGTTGTACGCGGTACACACAAGCGGGTGGAGCTTAAGGGCCTTACCCTCAACCAGCACCGGCTCAAAAGCCTGAATACCGAGTCTGTGAAGTGTCGGAGCGCGGTTGAGAAGAACCGGATGCTCCTTTATCACCATTTCGAGAGCGTCCCATATCTCATTGGATGCGCGCTCTACCATTTTTCTCGCCGACTTGATATTCGTGACCGCCTTTGTCTCAACAAGACGCTTCATAACAAACGGCTTGAAAAGCTCAAGCGCCATTTCCTTAGGAAGACCGCACTGATACATTTTAAGCTCAGGACCCACGACTATAACCGAACGTCCCGAATAGTCAACACGCTTACCGAGAAGGTTCTGACGGAAGCGTCCCTGCTTACCCTTGAGCATATCCGAAAGGGATTTGAGCGCACGGTTGTTAGGTCCTGTCACGGGCTTGCCGCGGCGGCCGTTGTCTATAAGCGCGTCAACCGCCTCTTGAAGCATACGCTTCTCGTTGCGGACTATTATATCCGGAGCGTGCAGCTCAAGCAGCCTCTTAAGTCTGTTGTTGCGGTTTATAACACGTCTGTAAAGATCATTAAGGTCGCTTGTGGCGAAACGTCCGCCGTCAAGCTGTACCATAGGACGGAGATCCGGCGGTATTACCGGAATAACGTCAAGTATCATCCACTCCGGACGGTTTCCGGACTGTCTGAACGCCTCAAGCACCTCAAGGCGCTTGAGAAGGCGTATGCTCTTCTGTCCGGTGGCGTCCTCAAGCTCCGCTCGCAGTTCATCGCAGGTTTTGTCAAGATCGATTTCGCACAGCAACTTCTTTATAGCCTCGGCGCCCATTCCCGCCTCGAAATCGTCCTCATACTTCTCACGCATATCACGGTACTGCTTTTCGTTAAGCAGCTGCTTTTTCTCAAGCGGTGTGGTTCCCGGGTCGGTAACTATATACTGTGAGAAATAAAGCACCTGCTCAAGCGCTTTGGGGGTAATATCAAGCACCAGACCCATTCTTGAGGGTATGGTCTTGAAATACCATATGTGAGATACCGGAGCGGCAAGCTCGATAGAGCCCATACGCTCGCGGCGCACCTTGGCGCGGGTTACCTCAACGCCGCAGCGCTCGCATATCTTGCCCTTGTAGCGTATCCTCTTGTACTTTCCGCAGTGACATTCCCAGTCCTTCTGAGGCCCGAAAATACGCTCGCAGAAAAGTCCGCCCTGCTCGGGCTTTAAGGTACGGTAATTTATGGTCTCCGGCTTTATTACCTCGCCGTGCGACCAGCTTCTTATCTGTTCTGGAGACGCAAGTCCGATTTTTATTGATTCAAATTCAATTTCTGCCATATTTGCCCTCCGTTACATTTCTTCGTTGTATTCGTCGTCCGAGACGAAATCGTCGGCATCGTCGTCGATTTCCTCGTCGGCAATGGCATCGCCGTTTTCGTCCTCGAGCCCGAATCCGCTGAGATCGTCGGCAACGGTATCGTTCTCAAAATCCATATCCTCAGGGATACTCGGTGAGCCGAGACCTATATCATCGTCATCGTCAAAGCTCTGCTTAAGGTCGATTTCCTCGTTGTTCTCATCGAGAACCTTGACATCAAGGCCGAGCGACTGAAGCTCTTTTATAAGAACCTTGAATGACTCAGGAACACCCGGCTTCGGAATGTTCTGACCCTTGACTATTGACTCGTAGGTCTTTACACGTCCTACAACATCGTCCGACTTGACGGTGAGTATTTCCTGAAGCGTGTAAGCCGCGCCGTAAGCCTCAAGCGCCCAGACTTCCATTTCTCCGAAACGCTGGCCGCCGAACTGGGCTTTACCGCCGAGAGGCTGCTGGGTAACAAGAGAGTACGGTCCTGTGGAACGCGCGTGAATCTTATCGTCAACAAGGTGATGCAGCTTGAGATAATACATATATCCGACTGTTACCGGATTATCAAACGGCTCGCCGGTGCGTCCGTCATAAAGTTGGGTCTTGGCGTCACTTGTGAGCGGTATTCTCGAGAAATCAAGACCCGCCGTATCCTTATACTTATAATCAGGGGCTTTGGTAGCTTCTTCAGCCATAGCGAAGCACTTTCTGATATCGTCCTCATGCGCGCCGTCAAAAACAGGCGTGCAGATATTCCAGCCGAGCGCTCTCGCGGCGTAGCCGAGGTGTACCTCGAGCACCTGACCGATATTCATACGGGACGGAACGCCCAGAGGGTTAAGAACTATATCAAGCGGGGTGCCGTCCGGCAGGAAAGGCATATCCTCGCTCGGGAGAATACGGGAAACAACGCCCTTGTTACCGTGACGTCCCGCCATTTTATCGCCGACAGAAATCTTACGCTTCTGTGCTATATAGCAACGCACGACAACATTAACTCCGGGGCTTAATTCAGAGGAATTTTCCCTCGTGAAGACCTTTACGTCAACTATTGTACCGTATTCGCCGTGAGGCACACGCAGAGAGGTATCCCTTACCTCGCGCGCCTTCTCGCCGAATATGGCGCGGAGCAGCCTCTCCTCGGCGGTAAGCTCGGTCTCGCCCTTGGGCGTAACCTTGCCTACGAGTATATCGCCCGCCGAAACCTCGGCGCCTATACGGATTATTCCGCGTTCGTCAAGATCCTTGAGCGCGTCTTCGCCGACATTCGGAATATCCCTTGTGATCTCTTCCGGTCCGAGCTTTGTATCTCTCGCCTCAAGCTCATATTCCTCGATATGGATAGATGTATACACATCGTCACGCACAAGACGCTCGTTTATAAGAACCGCGTCCTCGTAGTTGTAGCCTTCCCATGTCATAAATCCGATAAGGGCGTTTCTGCCGAGAGAAATCTCGCCGCCATTCGTAGCCGGTCCGTCGGCGATAACCTCTTTTTCCTCAACCTTCTGACCGACTGTTACTATCGGACGCTGATTTATACATGTTCCGTGGTTTGAACGCAGGAACTTTATGAGCTTGTACTCGTCAATTTCGCCGTTGTTTGCGCGGATTTTGATATAATCGGCGCTTACATAGGTTACCTCGCCGGCACGCTTCGCGAGAACGACAACGCCAGAGTCAACGGCTGCCTTGTACTCCATTCCGGTAGCAACAATCGGATTTTCAGGGCGCAGCAGCGGAACCGCCTGCTTCTGCATGTTTGAACCCATGAGCGCGCGGTTGGTATCATCGTTTTCAAGGAACGGTATCATTGCGGTTGCGACCGATACCACCATTTTAGGCGATACGTCCATATAATCCGCTTCTGACGCCTCTACCTCATGGAAACCGTCGCGATAACGCACGTTTACCTTTTTGTTTAAGAAATATCCGTTGCTGTCAAGCGGCTCGTTCGCCTGCGCGACAACAAACTCGTCTTCCTCGTCCGCCGTCATATAAACAACATCGTCAAGCACCCTGCCGGTTTCCTTGTCAACCTTGCGGAAGGGGGTCTCTATAAATCCGTACTTGTTTATCTTCGCGAATGTGGCAAGATAGGAAATAAGACCTATATTAGGACCCTCAGGAGTCTCGATAGGACACATACGTCCGTAATGGGTATAGTGAACGTCACGCACCTCGAACGAAGCGCGGTCACGCGAAAGTCCTCCGGGTCCGAGCGCGGAGAGACGGCGCTTATGGGTAAGCTCAGACAGCGGATTGGTCTGGTCCATGAACTGTGAAAGCGGCGATGAGCCGAAAAACTCCTTTATCGCGGCAACCACGGGACGTATATTTATAAGCGACTGGGGGGTGATGCTGTCGGGGTCCTGAGCCTGAAGGGTCATTTTCTCCCTGACTACCCTCTCCATTCTCGATATGCCTATTCTGAACTGGTTCTGCAGAAGCTCGCCCACCGAACGGATACGGCGGTTCCCTAGATGGTCTATATCGTCAACCGTGCCGACATTGTGGGGAAGACCGAGGAAATAGCTGACCGAAGCGAGAATATCGTCTATCGTAATATGCTTCGGGATAAGGTCGTCGGCATGAGCGAGAACCGCCTCCTTAAGCTCCTCTTTGCTGTTTGCGCGGTCAAGCAGCTCTTTAAGAGCGGCGAAGGAAACCTTCTCGTTTATTCCGAGACTGTCAAGCTCGGCAAGCTCGTCTGCGGTAAAATCGGTAAAGTCCGAAAGCTCCACCATACCGTTGGAGACTACCTTCACCTCGGTTACGTTGCCCTCGTTATCCATAACATTTATATAGGCGAAAGCCACGCCCTTTTTCTCTATTTCAGCGGCGAGCTCCTTGGTGACGGTGGTATCCGCGTCGGCAATTATCTCTCCGGTCATCGGGTCGATAACAGGGCGCGACAAAACCGCGCCTTTTATACGGGCGCCTATTGCCAGCTTCTTATTGTATTTATAGCGTCCCACACGTGAAATATCGTAACGGTGCGGGTCGAAAAACAGCTGTTCAAGATAGCTCTGCGCGCCCTCAATGGTTACAGGCTCACTCGGACGGAGCTTCTTATATACTTCTATAAGAGCGTCGTCAACCGTTTTGGTATCGTCCGCATCGAGTGTGGCGAGCAGGCGCTCGTCTTCTCCGAACCAATCCTTTATCTGTTCGTTTGAGCCAAGCCCCAGCGCACGTATAAAAGTGGTGATAGGCAGCTTGCGGTTCTTATCTATCCTTACATAAAGAACATCGTTAGCGGAGGTCTCATATTCGAGCCACGCGCCGCGGTTCGGTATGATTGTTGAAGAAAAAAGCCTCTTTCCGGTTTTTTCATCGGTTTTCTCCGCATAATATACACCGGGGGAACGAACGAGCTGCGAGACTATCGCGCGCTCGGCGCCGTTGATAACAAATGTGCCGGATTCGGTCATCAGCGGGAAATCTCCCATTGAGACCTCGCTCTCTTTTATTTCGTTTGTTTCGGCGTTTACAAGACGGGCGGTGACTCTCAGAGGAGCAGCGTATGTTGTGTCACGCGCCTTACATTCGGTAACATCATACTTCGGCGTATCGTCAAGCCGGTAATCAACAAAGCTAAGGCGCAGGTTACCGCTGTAATCGGTAATAGCGGACATATCCCGGAAAACTTCCTTAAGTCCTTCCTCGACAAACCATCTGTACGAATCCTTCTGAATCTCGATAAGATTCGGCATATCGATGACTTCGTTTATCTTGGAAAATGTCATTCGAGTGTTTTTACCCAGCCGGACGGGTTTAACCATTGAAGTTGGCTCCATAGGTTTACGATCACTCCTCAGTTTTTTTTACGGCACATGCCGTGAGAGCAACAACAGTGAAGAAAAGGCGCCGACCGCCTTAAAACAAGGCGAAAATCATTACAGGCGCACAATATCCCATCATCATTAGTAATTCATAATTATATACCAAACGAAGCAAATAGTCAAGCAGTTTTTTGAAAAATTTTCTTGTCCGATAATATAATTGTCAATATCCGTTAAACGCATACAAAACATAACAAAAACCCGCCGTTTTAAACGGCGGGCGAAAACTTAAAAATTTTTCAGATCAGTACGCTTTTCCCCAGTAAAGCATTTTATCGGCTGGCTTTCCGCAGCAGACGCATTTGTCTCCAATTCTTTCCTGCTCGAAGGGTATGCAGCGTGAGGTTACGCCGGCATATTCCTTCAGCTTTTCCTCACACTCACGGTCTCCGCACCACATGGCTCGTATAAATCCGGGCTTTGTATCGGCGATTTCCTTCAATTCGTCAAGATTATGCGCGTCATATGTCATTGCGGAGCGGCGTTCAAGCGCTTTATTGTAAAGCCCGTCACGCACGGCGGTAAGAATCTCCGGTATTTTTTCCTCAAGAGCATCAAGGCTGACGGTTATTTTTTCACCGTTATCCCTGCGCACTATAACACAGCTGTTTGCTTCTATATCCTTAGGTCCCAATTCTATTCTTACCGGAACGCCCTTCATTTCATATTCCGCAAACTTCCAGCCGGGCGACTGCTCGCCCTCGTCGATTTTAGCGCGGCAGACCCTGCTTATGCGACCGTAAACCTCGCGCGCCTTTTCAAGCACGCCCTCCTTATGAGAGGCAATCGGCACCGCCTGAATCGGCGCTATCGCCGGAGGAAGCACCAGACCGCTGTCATCGCCGTGCGCCATTATAATCGCGCCGATAAGACGCGTTGAAATACCCCATGACGTCTCGAACGGAGTAGCCGGCGAGTTGTTCTTATCCGTATACTCTATTCCGAAGGCTCTCGCGAAGCCGTCTCCAAAATAGTGCGAGGTTCCGCTCTGAAGCGCCTTTCCGTCATGCATAAGCGCCTCAATCGTATAGGTCGCCTCCGCACCCGCGAAACGCTCCTTTTCGGTTTTCTCACCCTTTATCACCGGTATAGCAAGATATTCCTCGGCGAATTTCGCGTAAATATTGAGCATCTGCACCGTTTCCGCCTTTGCCTCCTCGGCGGTGGCGTGAAGCGTATGTCCCTCCTGCCAGAGGAACTCTCTCGAACGCAGGAAGGGTCTTGTGGTCTTTTCCCAGCGCACAACGCTGCACCACTGATTATAGAGTTTAGGCAGGTCACGGTAGGAATGTACTATATTTTTGAAATGGTCGCAGAAAAGAGTTTCCGAAGTAGGTCTGACGCACAGGCGCTCCTCCAGCTCCTCATCGCCGCCGTGAGTGACCCACGCCACTTCCGGAGCGAAGCCGGCTATGTGATCCTTTTCCTTCTGCAGAAGGCTTTCCGGAATAAACATGGGCATATACACATTCTCATGTCCTGTTTCCTTGAACATACCGTCAACAATGCGCTGAATATTCTCCCATACCGCGTAGCCGTAAGGACGGATAATCATGCAGCCCTTTACTGATGAATAATCTATAAGGTCAGCCTTAAGTACAACATCGGTGTACCATTTAGCGAAATCCTCCTCCATAGAGGTAATGGATTTAACAAGTTTTTCCTTTGCCATATCGGGGAACGTACAAAAAAACGCTCCGCGTCCCACCTTTCGTTTCATTTATAAGGTATACTACTGTATTATAAAGCAACGTTTTAAATATTGCAAGATTTTTTAATGTTTATGACCTTTTTGAAAAAATATATAAAAATGTATTGACAAACGCCCGTGAAAAACATATTATTTGATTAAGCACAATGGTAGTTTCTACCGCAACTTTTTCAGGAGGCATTATTATGGTATTTGACAAAATCAGAGAAATATTGGCAGAACAGCTTGACGCGGACGCTGAGGAAATGACAGCGGATACCCGCATAGCCGAGGATCTCGGAGCAGACAGTCTTGACGTTGTTGAACTTCTTATGTCGATTGAAGACGAGTTTGAAGTGGAAATTCCCGATGAGGAAATAGAAAACCTCAAAACCATCGGTGATGTTGTAGAGTACATTCAGAATAATATGAACGACTGAGCAAAAACCGGCGGTGTTTACACCGCCGGTTTTTATTATTCCGCCTTATCCTTTATAGCGTACAGCTTTTCGATACAGTCCTTGCATACGTTGTACCCGCCGAACTCCACACTGTCCGCCAGAGAATCGCAGAAAATGCAGGTGGGCTGATACTTTTTAAGTATCACCTTATCGTCGTCCATATATATCTCAAAGCTGTCGACATCGTTTTCGACCTTAAGCTGTCTGCGTATTTCCTTAGGGATAACCACGCGGCCCATCTTGTCGACCGCTCTCACCATTCCCGTAGATTTCATTTTCATTCCTCCTTTTTTCCTATTATACCACGAAAAATGTCGAAATGTCAATAATATGCAAAAATTGTAAAAAAATGTAACTTACAGGGCACCCCAATTTATCGGCTCGAGACCGTTTTTCTCAAGAAAAGCGTTCGTTTTTGAGAAGTGACGGCAGCCGAAGAAGCCGCGGTAAGCGGAAAGCGGGCTCGGATGCGGACAGCTCAGCTTCAGGTGTATAGGATTTGTTATAACCTGCGCCTTGCGCTCGGCATTCGCTCCCCAAAGCAAAAACACTGCAGGAGTGGTTTTTTTGTTAAGCTCGGATATGACCCTGTCGGTAAAAATTTCCCAGCCCCTGTCCTTATGGCTGTTAGGCTGCCCTGCCCTTACCGTTAGCACCGTGTTAAGCAGCAGCACCCCCTGCCTTGCCCAGCCGGTAAGCTCGCCGTGAGACGGCATTTGTACTCCGGTATCGTCGCTTATTTCCTTATATATGTTTACAAGCGACGGCGGCAGCGGAACGCCCTTTTTCACCGAGAAGCAAAGCCCGTGAGCCTGACCGGGTCCGTGGTAAGGGTCCTGCCCTATTATAACCGCCTTTGTATCGGCGAAGGAAGTATATTTCAGCGCGTTGAAAATATCGTACATATCGGGATATATACGGGTTGACGAATATTCTTTTTTAAGAAAGGAATGCAATTCCCTGTAATACGGCTTTTCCCATTCGTCAGCCAAAATTCCGTCCCAGTCGTTTCCGAGTTTTACCAAAAAAACACCCCGTTTTTATTTTACGAGCCACGCCCATAAAAATGTTGCCGCCTGAAGCGGTACGCCTATGCCGAGTATAGTCCATATATTGTAATTGAAAAACTGTATACAAAGACACAGAAGCAGCGACCACATAAGCAGAGAAACAAACAGAAAGAACAGCCTTTTCCCGTGCCATATCACGTCAAATATAACCGTAACGGTGAATGACGCCGGAACCGACCAGCAGAATACCGTCCAGGGTTTGAAGCCGGAGAAAATATCGCACAGCACGTATATAACGGTGGCTGTGAGCCACACCGCGAGAACCGAAAGCAGCGTTATCGCGGTACGGTTTTTCCTGAGCGGAGAAGGAGGAGCGCAGACGCTCTCCTCGCCCACTATGTAATCAAGGCTGACCCCGTACAGCTTGCTAAGCCTGTAAAGCACCTCAATGCCCGGCATAGACTCTCCCTGTTCCCATTTTGACACCGCCTTGTCGGAATAATTGAGTCTTTCTGCAAGCTCTGACTGTGTCAGCCCGTTGCTTTTGCGCAGTTCGCTTAGTCTTTTCCCGATTATAAAATTAAGATTATCCATACGGAAATTATATCACACGCCCTCTGTTAAGTCAATTCAAACAGTTTTTCCGAATACACAAACTTTATAATTATTCCTCCGCACGGCTTTTTCCTTTATGATTTCCGGCGCAAAATTTAAGTAAATTATTTTACAGCTTGTTTACGGCTGATAAAGTCCGTATCGTCAAAAGGTCTAACACAAAAAACCGCTTGTCAAGCGGCTTTTCGCTTATAAGGAGTTTTTCCGACGCACCTGCCGCCGGGAAAAAAATGCGGCTTAACGCCGCAAAAAATAGAGTTTAAGATTTATCGCCAGACTGGGCGCAGCCGAAGAAGCGACTGCACCTTTTCCGTATCCGTTAACGGATACGGTTATAACAGCTAAAGCTGTTCAGGTAAAGTTTTTTTATACCGAAAAGCCGTATTATAAAAAGACACGGATTTTTACGGCCTGTGCCGCGCGTCCGTGTCTCTTCTTATGCTGATATGTTGTTATTTCCTTATAACCGTATAATTTCCGGATTTAAGCTCTTTTTCGGTATCCCCGTCCTCAAAAGCATAGCCTGCGGGAAGTCCGATTTTTCCGTGGAGCTTATCGGCCGCCTCTATCGCAAGCGTAATTTTGCTGCCGTTTCTGTTCCAGCT
>CALWDJ010000008.1 GCA_944376655.1 uncultured Clostridia bacterium | reverse complement strand
TCCCACTCCATGTGCAAGCTTTTTTGCGGTTTTAAGCATTTTTCCTTGCACTTATTATACCATAAATCACCGCTAAAGTCACTATTTATGCGGTTTTGCGGTTTATTCAGTAGACATTATATATGTTTTTACTTATATGTTTTCAGAAAAAAGCCTGACTGCGCATTTTGCGTGTCGAGCTATCGACTGTAAAGAGGGACTGAAAAAGATGCCGGCTGTAAACGCGAGCGAAAAGGCAAAAAAAAGCCGAGCTTGGAACGCGGATTGCGTCCAGGCTCAGCCTGTCTTTGAGGACTAAAAAAGATGCCACTCTCTTTTTTGCTGTTGGACTTGAAGCTGCACCGAAAGTTATTTTTATTTGTTTCTATCCAAACTTCAAGCCAAATATAATTCACGCAAATTTTCCAAGCTCATATGAATTAGATCAGTTTTATCTCTATAACGACACAGCCATATTTTTCTTCCTTGTCCTTTGACCACCAATTCTGATATGTATCCAAAACAACTTGTTCTATTGTTTTTCCTATGTTTGCAAAATCCTCTTCCCAAAAATCCTGATAGCATGCCTTAAAGTTTTTGTAAACATGCAGATTTTCAACTAACACTGTTACTGATTCTTTTGATTCGGTATTGAAAAAAGTGATTGTATCGCCAAGCATTATTTTTTGTCTTTTTTCATCATATAAACGGTACTCTCGGCGTTTTTGCCCTAATTTAATTTTTTCAAAATTTTCCGGAAACAACCCCATTTCATGATTCATATAACCCGCCCTTTACATATAACCCGCCCTTTATATACATAATCTCTTAATCTATAAAATAAAAAGCACAACAAGAGAGTTCGACTCTACAATGCTGTGCTTTTTGCTGGTGCGAGTGACGAGACTTGAACTCGTACGTCATTGACACACGCCCCTCAAACGTGCCTGTCTGCCTATTCCAGCACACTCGCATTTATTGTGCCAGATTATTATATCAAATGCTTTACTTCTTGTCAACAAATTTTTTTGTTTTTTTGCAAGTTATTTTTTTATTTTTTTATGCCGGCAAAACTTTGTTTTATTCTTATTTATATGATAATTAAATAAAAAATAATATTGTATGTTGTTCAAGATATAATTATATTATACTGGAAATTTCAAATAGAATATATTATAATAGATAAATAAATTCTGAGAGGAAGAAATATTTTGAAAAAAACCGGTCTTATAATACTCGCTTCTGTTGCCGCTGTTATAATTATTATTGTTTTGGCGGTATCAGGCACATATAACAGTCTTGTAAGCAGCAAAGAAGCGGTTGATAACGCGCAGGCGCAGATATCCGTACAGCTCCAGCGCAGGGCTGACCTTATTCCCAATTTCGTCGCCACGGTGCAGGGTTACTCCGATTACGAGCAGGAAACCTTTACCGCGGTGACCGAGGCGCGCGCCGCGGTTTCGGGCGCCGGAACCGCTTCTGAGCAGGCCGAGGCTTCCGAACAGCTTGACAGCGCCATTTCCGTATGGGTAAACGCGATAACCGAAGCCTATCCGGAGCTTAAAGCAAACGAACAGTATCAGGCACTTCAGTACGAGCTTGCCGGAACCGAAAACCGCATAGCCACCGCGCGGAAGGATTATAATGAGTCGGCGCGCGAATATAATGTTTCGGTCAAGAAATTCCCCAAAAACATTATAGCCGGTATGTTTGGATTTTCCGAGGTGGATTACTTTGAGGCGCAGGACGGAACCGAAAGCGTGCCTCAGGTAAGCTTTGAATAAGCGAAAAATGAAAAAGCTGATTTTTGCCGCCGTGCTCCTGCTTCTATTGTATTTGACCCCAATATCAGCCGCAGCGGATAATAATTACCCTGAACCGACATCACGTTTTTTCGTGAACGATTTTGCCGATATAATCGACAGCGGCGCAGAGGACGAGATATATTCCCGCGCCGTCGCACTGCAGGAAAAAACCACCGCACAGGTCGTGGTTGTAACAGTGCAGACGCTTGACGGTGAGGCGGCGGCGGATTACGCGCTGGGTATCGGAAGAGAATGGGGCGTAGGTCAGGAAGGGGACGACAACGGCGTAGTAATACTGCTGTCGTCACAGGACCGTGAAATATATATAGCGGTAGGCTACGGGCTTGAAGGCGCGCTGCCGGACAGCAAAACCGGCAGAATAATAGATACGTACGGGCTTGATTACCTGAAAAACGATAATTTCTCGGCAGGCTTGCTTGAAATATCGAAATCGCTTATAAACGAGGTTTATATAGAATACGGAATAGCCCCCGAAGAAGGATACACGGAAATAGAAGACAGCGAAGACACAGGAGCCGGAAGCATAGCGGCGTCATGGCTTGCTTTGCTGGCATTTGTGGCGGTTTACGTCCTTGTATTCGGCAGGCGCGGCTTCGGATTTTTCGTTCTCGGAGGCCGCGGCGGTCGTGGCGGATTCGGAGGTTTCGGAGGATTCGGCGGTCGAGGCAGCGGAGGCGGCTTTTCAGGTGGAGGAGGTTCCTTCGGAGGAGGAGGAGCCGGACGCGGTTTTTAGAATATATGTATACGGAGCAGTCAGATGTCTGAAAATTTTAACGGTAAGGATTACAGCGAATATTTTAAAATATTAGAACAGAAGCTGGACACTTCAAAGCCTTCTGTTCCCGTTAAACGTGAAAGCGCGGCCGTAAGCCCGTCCGTAAAGAAGCGCGTGAAAAAGGGAACATACAGGGTATTCAGAATACGTCC
The DNA here is from genome assembly GCA_944376655.1 of uncultured Clostridia bacterium. Classification (GTDB taxonomy): domain Bacteria; phylum Bacillota; class Clostridia; order Oscillospirales; family Acutalibacteraceae; genus UBA737. The sequence continues at coordinate 67,958 of CALWDJ010000008.1, read as the reverse complement.
CGCCGCGATAATATGCACATTTGCCGTGGCGGCTTTAATCGCGGCACTGATAGCTGTTCCGGCTATTAAAAGCCGGGGAGAAAACAAAAAGTCAGATGAAATAAAAAAATCAACAAACAGCGCAATTATCACCGCTGAAGAGCCTGAAAGCAATCAGATAGTATACAATTTTACCGACAGCACCGCGCCTGTACCCGCAGAGAACGACGCGGAAGCCGCTATTGTAATAAACACCGAAACGCACGATATTGTCGCAGCCAAAAACGAGCATGAACGGCTTTATCCCGCGTCAACCACAAAAATTATGACGCTTATAGTAGCGTGTGACAACATAAAGAATTACAGCGATACCTTCACGATGACGCTTGACATAACCGACCCGCTTTTCATAGAAGGCGCATCTGTCGCGGGCTTCCTCAATCAGGAAGAAATAAGTATGACAGACCTGCTTTACGGTATGATACTTCCCTCAGGAGCTGACGCCGCGATGGGTCTGGCGGTCAAAATCGCGGGCAGTGAAAAGGCTTTCGCCGAGCTTATGAATGACAAAGTAAAGGAGCTCGGCCTTGAGGATACACATTTTGTAAACGTCTCCGGTCTTCACGACGAAGAGCAGTATACAACCGCATACGATATGGCGGTAATTCTCGAAACGGCTATATCCAATCCGCTATGCCGCAAGATTCTTTCCACGTATCAGTATACCACCGCCCCGACGCCGCAGCATCCCGAGGGGATAAACCTGACCTCCACGCTTTTTGATTATATGTACGGAACCGAACCCGAAACCGCGACTATTGAGGGCGGAAAAACCGGATTCGTAAACGAGGCGGGTTATTGCATTGCCTCATTCGGCACAAACAACACAACCAAAAACGAATATATCGTGGTAACACTGAAAAATTCCGCAAGAAGTCCGGCTGTATTCGGACAAATAGACCTTTACAAGCAGTTTGTCAAATAATTATGGAGGAAATCCGTATGAAGGAAAAAATACATACCGGTGAGCTTTATCTTCCGAACGACCCCGAAATTCTTTCAGAGCAGCAGCAGTATCTTGAAAAGCTGTATGATTTTAATCTTACAAGACCTTCCGAAACCGAAAAAAGGCAGGAAATGCTTAAAGAAATGTTTGCTGAAATAGGCGAGGGCTGTTATATAGAGCCGCCGTTTCACGCTAATTTCGGCGGCAAAAACGTACATTTCGGAAAAGGTGTTTACGCCAACTTCAACCTGACCCTTGTCGACGACACCCACATTTATGTCGGTGACTTTACTATGTTCGGTCCGAACGTAACGGTAGCGACCGCCGGTCATCCGATACTTCCCGAGCTCAGAGAGCAGGTTTATCAGTACAATTTTCCCGTGCATATAGGTAGGAACTGCTGGATAGGCGCGGGGGCGGTAATTGTTCCGGGTGTTTCGATAGGCGACAACACCGTAATAGGCGCAGGAAGCGTTGTTACGAAGGATATTCCGTCCGATGTCGTCGCGGTAGGCAATCCGTGCAGAGTTCTCCGCCCGATAAGCGAACACGACAAAGAGTTTTATTTCAAAGACCGCAAAATAGACCCTGAAATATTAAAATAAACCTGACATTTTAAAATAAATACGATATACTTGAAAATCCCATTAAAGCGCATTTGAAATTTTCAAACGCATGCTTTAATGGGATTTTTCCAAACAGCATTAAACCAATTTACATATTTGGCTTTTGTGAATTTTTGACCTTGAGCCTTGCCATTGCTCTCGCAAGGGATATCTCGTTGTGTCTGTGTTCCTTGAGATTGTGTGCGTGCTCAATACGGTCAAGCGCCCGCTTGCGTGATTCCTCAGCCCTTACGGCGTCTATTTCCTCAGGCCACTCGCAGCACTGGGAAAATATCATAACCTCGTCCTTCCTGACCTCCATAAAGCCGCCGGAAATAAATGCGTTTTTCCATTCGCCGTTTCTTTTAACCTTTATCTCGCCTACGCTCAGCGAGACCACCGCGGTTTGATGGCCCTTGAGTATGCCGAGCTCTCCCGCCTCGGTCTGGCAGGTTATCTGCTCGACCTCGCCTTTGAAAAAATGCTTTTCGGGAGTGATTATTTCAAGCAAAAATCCGTCCATAGCCTCACCCGCTTTAAAGTGTCTTGGCTTTCTCGCGCGCCTCGTCTATATTGCCGACCATAGAAAAAGCAAGCTCCGGCAGGTCGTCCGCCTCGCCGTCAACTATCTGCCTGAAGCCCTCTATCGTTTCCTCAAGAGGCACGAATCTTCCCTCGGCTCCGGTGTACGCCTTCGCGACGCTCATCGGCTGAGACAGGAAGTTCTGTATCTTCCTTGCCCTGTAAACGGTCTGACGGTCATCGGCTGAAAGCTCCTCCATTCCGAGAATAGCTATTATATCCTTAAGGTCATCATACCTCTGCAAACATTCCTGAACCCTTCTCGCTGTCTCGTAATGCTTTGTGCCGACTATTTCCGGTTCAAGCACGCGGCTTGAGGACTCAAGCGGGTCTACCGCCGGATAAATACCCTGCTCAGCTATGCTTCTCGAAAGCACCGTCGTAGCGTCAAGGTGGTTGAATATCGTGGCAGGCGCCGGGTCCGTAAGGTCGTCTGCCGGAACATATACCGCCTGAACAGAGGTTATGGAGCCCTTGTCGGTCGAGGCTATGCGTTCCTCAATAGAGCCCAGTTCCTGCGCGAGGGTCGGCTGGTATCCGACCGCGCTCGGCAGACGTCCGAGCAGAGCGCTGACCTCGTTGCCCGCCTGAACAAAACGGTAAATATTATCTATAAACAGCAGAACGTCCTGATGCTTTTCGTCTCTTAAATACTCGGCCATTGTAAGTCCGGTCATAGCGACCCTCATACGGCTGCCCGACGGCTCGTTCATCTGACCGAACGCAAGCACAGATTTACTGATAACGCCGCTGCTTTCCATATCGTGTATAAGCTCGTTGCCCTCACGGCTGCGCTCTCCGACGCCCGTAAAAACCGAATAGCCGCCGTGGTTTACCGCGACATTGTGTATCATTTCCATGATAAGCACGGTTTTACCGACGCCCGCGCCGCCGAAAAGGCCTATCTTTCCACCCTTCGCGTATGGAACAAGCAGGTCTATAACCTTTATTCCGGTTTCAAGCAGCTCTGTCGCCGGCTTCTGTTCCTTCAAAAGAGGCGCTGACCTGTGTATCGGCAGGCGGTGATCAGCCTTTATTTCGCCCTTGCCGTCAATTGGTCTTCCGAGCACGTCTACGACTCTGCCTATGACCCCGTCGCCCACGGGTACCTCAATGCCTTTACCGTCCGACACGACCTCAAGACCGCATCTGAGACCCTCGGTCGCCTCAAGCGCTATGGCGCGGACAAGCCCGCCGCCTAAGTGAGCCGCGACCTCGGCATGCTTTTCATATTCTGAAATGGTAAGAAGCGCGTTTACGGGCGGAACCTTTCCGCCGTCGAATCTTACATCTATTACCGGTCCGGATATTTTTGTTATTTTTCCCCTGTACGCGGCTTTTTCCATTTATGTCACTCCTTTAAACCGCTCCCTGCGTCTGGCTGGCGGCGGCTATTTCGGTAATCTCGTTTGTTATCGCAAGCTGTCTTGCCGCGTTAATCTGACCGGTAAGCTCGGCTATCATCTTGTCGGCGTTTTTGGTGGCGTTCTGCATCGCCGTCATACGCGCGGCGTTCTCGCTCGCCGCCGACTGCATCATTATATCGTATATTACGCCTATTATATACTGCGGCACCATCTGGTCGAAAACCGTCTGTATATCGGGCTCATAAAGCACCTCGGCGGAATACTTGTTCTCATATTCCACATCGCCGAAGTCCCGCCGCAGCAGCGGAAGTATGCGCTTGCAGACAGGTCTTTGCAGGGCGGAATTGACATATTCGGTATAGACCACATATACCTCGCTCACAGAGCAGTCGTCATAAAGCTCGACTATCTGCTCGGCAAGTGAGCGCGCCGCGTAAAGCGATGGCTTCTGCGAGGCGCCGTACCAGTTATCGTCCGGCGTTATACCGTGGCTCACAAACATTTCCGTGCCCTTAAGCCCCAGCGAATAAACAACAGGACTGCTGTATTCCCTCATTTTTTCCATGGCGAGGTTGAATACAGTGGAATTGTATCCGCCGCAAAGCCCCTTGTCAGACGTAATGACGAAAAACAGCGCCTTGCCGCCCTCGGTAAGCTCGATAAAAGGGTCGCTCAGCATATTGTGCTTGGTTTTTGATACGATGTCCTTTATAGTGGCTCTCAGCCTTCGCATATATGTCAGGTTATATTCTATGTTCTGCATTGATTTCTTCATACGTGAGGTGGCAAGCAGGTACATCGCGTTTGATATCTGCCTTGTCTGCTCCACCGCGTGAAGATGCTGCTTTAATTCACTGATGTTCTCCATTTTTATAGCTTTCCTTGAATTGGTTTAAAGCGTCAAGCAGCCGTTTTTCGTTTTCATCGGAAAGGTCGCCCGTACTGTTGACGGCGTTTTCCGCGCTCGCGCAGCTGCCGCGCAGATATGAGAGCATTTGAGAAGCAAAGTCCTTTATATTGCCGCCCGCGTCCTCAAAAATATTGTTCCGGTAAGCCAGCAGCAGCGACACCTGCTCAAAAAGCGAATAAGGGCTGCTTTTTGGCTGTTTGAGCAGCTCTGTCAGAATGTTGCCGCGGTTGAGCATACGCTTTGTGGAGTCGTCCACATCGCTGCCGAAGCGGGTAAAGACCGCCATCTCACGGAACTGCGAAAGCTCTATTCTGAGCGTTCCCGAAACCTTGCGCATGGCTTTCTGCTGCGCCGCGCGTCCCACACGGGAAACCGAAAGTCCGGTATTTACCGCGGGGCGGACACCGCTGTGGAAAAGCTCGGTCTCAAGATAAATCTGACCGTCGGTTATCGAAATTACGTTGGTAGGAATATACGCGGAAATATTTCCTCCCATGGTCTCAATTATAGGCAGGGCGGTTATGCTGCCGCCGCCAAGCTCTTTACTCATACATGCGCTGCGCTCAAGCAGTCTGCTGTGCAGGTAGAAGACATCACCTGGGTAAGCCTCACGTCCGGGCGGTCTGTGCAGCAGAAGCGACATGGTACGGTAAGCCACCGCGTGCTTTGAAAGGTCGTCGTAAACGACAAGCACGTCCTTTCCCTTTTCCATAAAGCCCTCCGCCACAGCGCAGGCGGCATAGGGCGCCAGATACTGCATCGCCGGACTGTCAGACGCGGTGGAAGCCACAACAAGACTGTACTCCATCGCACCGGTTTCGGTAAGCGTCTCGATTATACGCGCTATATTGGACGCCTTCTGTCCTATGGCGCAGTATATACATATAACGTCTGAACTTTTCTGATTGATTATCGTATCTATCGCTATTGAGGTTTTTCCGGTCTGACGGTCGCCTATTATGAGCTCACGCTGACCTCTGCCCACCGGTATCATACTGTCTATCGCAAGTATTCCGGTCTCAAGCGGTTTATCAACCGGACGGCGCTGCATTATAGTAGGTGCCGGTCTCTCGCAAGGCAGATAAGCGCGGGCCTTTAAAGGCTCGCCGTCAAGCGGCCGGCCTATCGGGTCGATTACCCTGCCTAAAAGCTCGTCGCCTACCGGCACCTCGGCGACAACGCCGGTTCCCTTTACACCGTCCCCTACGTTTACGGTATCACTGTTATCCATAAGAACGGCTCCGACGCCGTCCTCCTCAAGGTCGAGCGCCATACCGTAAACGCCGCCTTCAAACTCAAGCAGCTCGCCGTAAAGACGGTCGGGCAGTTCCTTTACCCTTACAACTCCGTCTCCCACACTCATTACCCTGCCGCAGCGGTAAACTATCGGCTCTACCCGAAAGCGGGATATCTGCTTTTTCAGATATCCGCCGATTTCCTCAATTTGTATTTCCGGCATTGCCGACACCTCCGTTACCGGTAATTTCCCTTTGCATCCTGTCAAGCTGCGAGGCTATGCTCATATCATATATCTCGCCGTCAATTTCGGCTATAAATCCGCCGATTATACCGTCGTCGGTCACGCGGACAAACTCTGCCTGCCCTATTTTCTGCGAAAACCCGTCGCAGATTCTGCGGTAGGTTTCCTCCGACATATTCGACGCGGCGGTTATAACAACTTTTTTCATATAAACACCTTATTCCGCAGCGCTGTATTTTTCAAAAAACGCGTCAGCTATACGCCTGTTGTCCTCGTCTGTAACCTCACGCGCAAGCACCTGCTTTGAAATATCGAAAGCAAGCCCGGTTATATCCTCTTTTACCGAGGCTATCTGCGCGTCGTGCTCTTTTATCGCTTCCTCACGCGCCTTTTCACCTATCTGCGCGGCGTTCTGCTTTGCAGCGGCGATTATCTCGTCTGCGGCTTTTCTCGCGTTTCTCTCCGCCTCGCTCAACATCTCGCTGCTCTTCGCACGGCTTTCTTCCTCAAGTCTGCCGTATTCCTGCGCCTTCTCCTCAGCCTCGCTCTTTAAAGCGGCGGCGTCGCTCAGTTCCTTGGCTATGCGCTCCTTGCGCGCGTCAAGGAATTTCTTGACCGGCTTGTAGGCAAGCGCGCGGACAATGACAAACAAAATAATAATATCTATTATATTTATTATCAGGTCCTTTACGGCGTCTGATATTACCAAACCTTCCATATCTGTCTTATCTCCGTCTTATTATAATAACACTTTAAGGGCCGATTTTATTTCGCCGCGAGTATAAGCGCCACAACGAAAGCGTAAATAGCGGTTGACTCCGCAAGCGCGCAGCCGAGCAGAAGTATGGCGTTTATTTTACCGGAAGCCTCAGGCTGACGCGCTACCGCCTCAGCCGCCTTTCCGGTTGCGATTCCCATTCCGAGACCGGCGCCCAAAGCCGCCAGCATTGCGATTCCTGCACCTATTGCTGTCATAATAAATTCCTCCTGTTATTCAATAGCCTCGTTTATAAATGTAAGTGACAATATCACGAATATATACGTCTGTATCAGCGGGTGGAAAAGGTTGAAATAAAGCCCCGCAACCGCCGGTATGCCCGCGGCGTACCCGCCGAGCACCGATTTGAGCAGTTCCATAACTATCATACCGCCTATCATATTACCGAAAAGACGGCAGGCAAGCGATACCGGAACCGCTACATCGCTTAATATCTTCATCGGGAAAATAACCGGCGTAGGCTTGGCAAGGCTCTTTATCCTTCCGCCTATGCCCTTCTTCCTTATCCCGTAATAATTGATGAGAGCAAAGGTCATAAGTCCCATGGCGAGCGTCACGATAAGGTCGGATGTAGGCGGTCTGAAGCCGAGCAGCTCCGACGCGGCGCATATTATCATAAACACCGCAAGCGAGAACATATAAGGCGCAAGCGTTCCGGAATAATCCCCGACCGTGCCCTTTGTAAAGTTTTCGGTCGCCTCGACGGCAAGCTCCATTATATTCTGAAAGCCCTTTGGTTTGTCAGGATCGAAGCGCGGGAAAATGAAAAGCCTGAAAATAAGGCACAGAACAAGCACTATACCGGTTATAACCCACATCAGCACACTTGTCTGAGCGAAGGAAAAGCCGAAAAGCTCCACCCTATCGCTGAACATTTCAAACTCAACCTTGAGTCCCGATTCGCCGTGCCATACCGACGTGACCGCCGTTCCTATAAAGAACCACGCGGCGATAATAGTAAGGGCAAGCAGCAGCTTTGAACGCTTTTTCAGCTTTTTGGTCTCTCCGTGATGCTTTACATAGGAATGAAGGGCACAGCAGCCGATAAGTCCCAGTACAAATATCACCGCCGAGAGCGCAAATTCAATTATCGTCAGTGTTTTCGTTTTTACCATCTCCCGAATGTGAGCTTCTGCCTTTAACGGCACCGTAAATAAAATATGCCGCCACCGTGACCGGCAGTCCTATTGTATAACCGACAGCGCAGCTTATTATATATCCGTCAAAGACAAAAACCAGCAGTGAAGCCGCCGCAGCGTAGGTTATCAGCTTTATAAAAAGCATAACCGCCGCTTTTGCGTAATTTCCGGCTGTAAAAGAAAAAAGGAGGCTTTTCAGCAGCAGCGCCTGCAACGCTCCGAAAATGAAAGCAACAGAACCGCCTATCAAAAAACCGCCCCCTTTTTGATTGTTTAATTTTAGTACTTTTAAATAATAATGTCAAGAACGTTTTTACACAAATATATTATTTGAGTCTTTTTAAAATTGTTAATATTTTCACATATAAATTGTCCGGTTTTCTCCGATAAGAAACCCGCACTTACTTTTCAAGGCGCGGGTCGCAATTCGTACCGTTATGAAATTTTATATTTTCACGGATTCAGCCGCACTGTCCGTTTTTCTATCGGACAAAGCCTCTTTCCTTCCTATTCCCGAGGCGCTGACAAAGAAATGTATCTGAAACGGCACCGAAGCTATAAATGTAAGCAGATCGGCGGCGGACTGCGAGATTTCTATACCGGTCAGACCGAAAGCTCCCGAGAAAACAAGTATTATCGGTATATAGAAAACTCCCTGACGGCAGGACGCGAGGAAAGCGGCGCTTCTGCTTCTGCCGAGCGACTGCAGAAGCTGATTGACTATTGTCGAATAGGCAAGCATCGGCATTACATAGCAGAAATACTTTAGGGTGTCCGCTCCGGCTTTTATTACAGTCTGGTCGTCTTCCCTGAAAAGCGAGATGGTGAATTCGCCGAAGAAGAAAAGGAAAACCGCCGCGGCAACGCATATTACGGTTCCGGTTCCCACTGTGAACCAGAAGCCTTTTTTTACGCGGCTGTACCTTCCTGCGCCGTAATTGTAGCCCGCCATAGGCTGAAAGCCCTGACCTATACCGACCACAAGGCTTCTCACCAACATATATATTTTCATCGCTATTGTCATGGCGGCGATAGCCGCGTCTCCGTACACCTTAGCAGTAAGGGAAAGCAGAGCCGTAGCCACCGTGGCAAGTCCCTGCCTGCAAAGCGTGGGAAAACCGTTGGTTATGATATCCGAATATATCCTTATATCGCGCGAAACCCGCCTTACGGACACCTTAATAATGCTTTTCCCAGAGAAGAAAATGAAGGCAAGGACGACAAGGCTCAATACCTGACTTACAAGTGTGGCGACAGCAGCTCCCGTAATTCCCATATCAAACACGAATATCAGAATCGGGTCGAGTATCATATTAAAAATACCGCCCGAAATCACGCCTATCATTGAAAGGTTGGCGAGTCCCTCGGCGCGCAGAATGTTGTTGAGCACGAAAACAAGACACATCACCGGCGAGCCTATAAGGATATACCTCGCATAGTCCCGCGCGTAAGGCAGCGCCGTCTCGGTTGAGCCGAGCGCGCGCATAAGCGGTGTTATGAATATAAGCCCGAAAATCATCATAAGGGTTCCGAGCAGCGCCGCGCAGGCTATCGCGCTTGAAGCGTATTCCTCCGCCTTTTCCGGCTCCTGCCTTCCTAAAAAGCGGCTTATGTAGGTTGAGGCGCCCATACCGACAGTAAAGCCTATCGACTGGATAAGCGACATAAGCGCGAAAACCACACCTACCGCCGCAGCCGCGCTGTTTCCGAGCTTTGAGACGAAATAGGTGTCGGTCATATTGTAAACTGATGTTATAAGCATACTGAAAACCGCCGGCGCCGCGAGGGAAGCTATCAATTTCGGCACCGGCGTTTCGGTCATTCTTATATACTGCTGCTGTTCATCGGTCATTTATAATCAGGTTCTTTCAGTGTATATTGACGTTTTGCGCGCATTAAAAATAAATCGTATGTGTAAGCTCCAGCCTTCCGCCCGCCGGCACCCTATTTATGCCTTCTTTTTCCTCAATGGAATTTCCGGCGCCCTTCATAGGCGGTATTCCCGCCCACGGCTCAAGGCAGATGTATCCGGCACCCGGCTTTGTCCAGATAAGGAAATAGTCAAAGCCGCCGAACTCGACCGACACGCTCTCTCCGGTGACACGGTTTCTCAGTGTGGCGAAGCGTGATTTGAGCGACTTGAAAACAAGCGCGTCCACAGCGAAAAACTCCGTATAAAGCGGCAGTGTATCCGTATCGGTAATTATGCGGCGCGTTTTTTCCGAAATAAGGTTCCCGTCAAGCTCGCAGGCGTCAAGCGTTTCCTTTTTCTCGAAAATAACGTCATAGTTTTCTATGCCGTCGGGACAGGCGTAGGCCTCGTGAGCGCCTATCGAAGCATACATATTATCGTCAGACAGGTTTTTGACCTCATAGCCTATTTTGACCGCGGTGCCGCGCAGCGTGTAGCTTACCCTGAGCTCAAAATCCCACGGGTACATTTTGAGCGTTTCCTCACTGCTTTTAAGCAGAAAAACCGCCGAAATACCGCTGACCTTTTCAGCTTCAAACATCATATGGCGCGCGAATCCGTGCTTTTTAAGGGTATATTCCTTTCCCCCGTATGTAAACTTATCGTCCGGAAGTCCGCCGCACACAGGGAAAAGCACCGGAGCCGTACCGGTCCAGTAAGCGGGGTCGCCATTCCAGAGCCGCTCTTTCCCGTCAAGAGTAATGCGCTTCATTTCAGCGCCCTTTTCCGAAATTTCAACAGTCAGCTTTCCGTTTGATAATGTAACCATTAAAATCACTCCTTTTATTAAAGCATTATATATCCACCGGGCGGCATTTTCAAGTTTTTTCCGGCTCCTGACAGATTTTTCTGCCGGAAAATACGTTTTATGCAACCGCGCATATTCTGCCGCATAAAATATCGTGAGGTGATTTTATGGATAAAGATCTGATAAACAAATACAAAAACGAAATGCTTAAAATGTACCGCGGTTCAAATCCTGCAAAGCAAACGGCGGCACAGCCTTACACGCCGGAAAGCGGCAATGCGCCGCCGCAGCCCGACCCGCCGCGGCAGTTTTCGGGACAGCAGGGCTTTTACACACCCGGCGTTCCTTACGAAAAGAAGGACGCTTCCGACAGCAGCGGCAGACTTTCGGTAATGGTGAGCGCAGCGAACGGGATTTTTCCGGTCAAGGGAGCCAAGGTAACGGTTTTTACCGGCACTTATGAGCAGCCCGAAATCATTTACACCGACATAACAGATGAAAGCGGCAAAACAAAAGTTTTTGAGCTGTACGCTCCGCCGCGCTCTCTTTCCATGACCTCCGGTCAGACCGAGCAGCCCTACGCGCTTTACAACGCGCTTGTCGAGGCAGACGGCTTCGCGTCCAACCTGCATCTTAATGTTCCCGTTTTTATGGGAGTCACTTCGATGCAAAGAGCGGCGATGACCCCGAAAGCCGCGCTGGGGGACTCCGACGGACCGATAGTATACAACGAGCTTTCAAAATATCCGCTTTAAGGGAGGGATAACAATGGCGGCGGTAATACAGCCGGTAATACCGGAAAACATAACCGTGCATTTAGGAGCGCCCGGCTCTGACGCCGGAAACATAACGCTCCCCTTTATTGACTATATAAAAAACGTTGCGTCAAGCGAAATATATCCCACATGGCCGGAAAACGCGCTGAGGGCGAATATATACGCCATAATAACCTTTGCCCTCAACCGCGTTTACACCGAATGGTATCCCTCGCGCGGTTACGATTTCGACATAACAAACACTACGCAGTTCGATCAGGCGTTTGTTCCGGACAGGAATATTTTCGAGAATATAAGCGACATTGTTGACGATATTTTCGACGAATACGTAGTGCGTCAGGGCAGCATACAGCCTCTTTTTACCCAGTTCTGCAACGGCACCACCTCAAAATGCGACGGTCTTTCGCAGTGGGGCACGGTAGACCTCGCCGAGCAGGGACTTACGCCCTACCAGATACTCCAGACCTATTACGGAGAAGACATAAGCATACTTACCGACACCCCCATAGAAGAGGTCGGCGAATCGTACCCCGGGACGCCGCTCAGGCTCGGCGATGCGCTCAACGAGGTGAAAATCATACAGACCGAGCTTAACAGAATATCGAAAAATTATCCGGCGATACCTAAAATCGCGGCGGAAAACGGACTGTTCGGAACCGATACCGAAAACGCCGTGCGGAAATTTCAAGAGGTGTTTTCGCTCCCCGTCACCGGAACGGTAGACAAAGCCACATGGTACGCCATCAAGAGGTATTACAACGCGGTAAAGCAGCTCTCGGAGCTTGTGACGGAGGGCGTGACCATAAACGAGGCAACGCTGCCCTTCCCCGACGAAGGTCTTTTCCCCGGAATGCGGGGCGAAGAGGTGCGCACGCTTCAGTACTATCTCGATATAATCGCCTATTTCAATCCGGCGCTTGAGCTTGTCACCGTAAACGGTGTGTACGATGCGGCGACCGAGCGCGCGGTGCAGGATTTTCAGCGCTTTTACGGTCTGCCTGTAACAGGCTCGGTAGATGAGGCGACATGGTATACTCTTTTTAAAATTTACCGTGATACCGCTTCCACTCTGCCTGAGGGGTACGAAGGCGAGCGCGCCAAAATATATCCCGGCTATGTTTTGAGCGAGGGCATGAGTAACGACGATGTCAGAGACCTTCAGACCTATCTTTCATATATAGGAAAAATAATTCCTGAAATTCCCGAAATTCCCGTGACCGGTTACTACGGACCTCAGACAAGAGACGCCGTTTACACCTTTCAGAGACTTTACGGTCTGCCGGTAAGCGGACAGACCGGACAGAACACCTGGTACAGGATAGCCGAGGAATACAACGCCCTTAAAGGGCTTAATTATTCCGGATTCGGAGTTTAAGTTTTTTTTGGATTTTTCAGGATATAATAATTTCTGAAAAATACAGAAAGACAGGGATAGTTATGCCTACGCAGATTTCGGATTACGAAAATACGGCGCTTTCTCTCTCTCTTGATGAGAATATGCAGCTTTTTAAAAATATATTTTCAAAAGAATCGGTGCTGCGCTTTAAAAAAATAGAGGTGCGGGAAAGCTGGCGGTGTGACTGCGCGATTTTTTATCTTGACGGTATGGTAAACGTTGAGCTGCTCAACGAATCGATAGTGCGTCCGCTCCTTACCGTAAAGCAGGAGCGGACGGAAAACCGTCTTGCCGAATATATAGTAAGACAGGTGCTTTTCGCAAGCGAGGCAAAGGTCACCTCAAAGGTTCCCGATATGATACGGGCGATGCTGTACGGCGACACCCTGCTTTTAATCGACGGCTGCGCCGAGGCGGTAACCGTAAACACAAAGGGCTGGCGCACAAGGGGTATCAGCGAGCCTGACGACGAAAAGGTGCTTCAGGGCCCCCGCGAGGGCTTTGACGAGGCGGCGATGTTCAACCTTGCTATGATACGCCGCAAGCTGCTGACTCCGGATTTCTGCACCGAGATGATGCGAATAGGCAGGCGCAGCGACACGATTGTTTTCATATGCTATCTTGACTCGCTTGTGAGAAAGAAAACGCTCGACGAGCTGAAAAAAAGGCTTTACAGCCTTGATACCGACGGCATACTTGACGCGAACTATATAACCGAAAGAATACGTGACCACCCGTTTTCGCTCTTTAAAACAACCGGCTCGACCGAACGGCCCGACATAGTGGCGGCGAGGCTGCTTGAGGGCAGGATAGCCGTTGTGGTGGACGGGACGCCGGTGGTAATAACCCTGCCTTACCTTTTCTCGGAAAATTTCCAGTCGGACGAGGACTATTACCTGAGCTATTTTGCCGCCTCCGCCGGCAGGGTACTAAGATATCTCTGCTTTTTTCTTTCGGTAAGCATACCGGCGATATTCATAGCCGCCGCCACTTTTCACAAGGAGCTGCTGCCGACCTCGCTCGCCCTTTCGGTAACACAGCTGCGCGGCGGCGTGCCCTTTCCGCCCTTTGCCGAATGCCTGCTGCTCATACTCGTGTTTGAAATACTCAAAGAAACCGGAGTCAGAATGCCCCAGAGCTTAGGCCACGCGTTAAGCATAGTCGGCGGTCTTGTTGTGGGACAGGCGGCGGTCGAGGCGAGAATCATCAGCGCTCCGATGCTAATTGTGGTTGCGCTTTCGGGTATTGCCGGACTTATGGTGCCGAGACTCAAAGGCGCGGTATTTTATTTAAGGCTGCTGTTTGTTGTGTTGAGCGCCCTTTTCGGGCTTTACGGTTATATTGCCGGAATAGCCCTTACGCTTATTCATATTCTTGATATGCGCTCCTTCGGGACAAGCTGTACCGTTTCCCTGTCAAAGGCTGATTTCCAGAGCCTCAAAGACACGGTATGGCGCGCACCGTGGTTTACAATGCGCACAAGACCGCTGTTCAACAGCAATATTATACGCAGCAGGGAGAAAAAGCCGAATGAAAAAAATCCTTATTAGCATTTTTGTCCTTATGCTCACGCTCCTCTCCGGCTGCCGCTTCACGACCGGCGGCGCCGAGAACGACAGACGCTTTATAGTTGCCGCCGTAGGCTTTGAGAGCGACGGGGCGCTTATAACCGTTTACGCCGAAACTATTATCATAAATTCCGAAACGCCCGAAAACGAACCGGCTCCAAAGCTGCTTAAGGGCAGCGGCGCCACAATAAACGAGGCGTTTGAGGAAATAGAAGCCTCTCTCGCAAGACCGCTTATGCTTGAGCACTGCGGCGTTATAGCGGTAGGCGGCGGTGTCACGGCGTCGTGGTTCGACCGAATATGCGATTACTGCCTTGACGACAGGCGCATAACCCTTTCGTCATATATGATATCCTGCGACAGCCCGGAAGCACTGCTTTCTGAAACGCCCGAATCGTCGGTAGCCGCCGGCTACGATATAATGGGCATAATCGAGCAGCGCAGCTCGTCCACCGGAATTTTTTACGACAGCCGCTTTTTTGAAATAGAGGGTCTGCGCGAGAAAGGGCGCAGTGTATTTACCCTGCCGTTTTTTGCCCTGACCGGTGACGGTATAACCCTTGACGGCCTTTCCATCTACCGCGACGACCGCCTGACCGGAAGGCTTAGCACTGACGACGCGGTGCTGTACTCGCTTATGACAGGCAATTTTGACCGCGGAACGGTGCGAATAGGCACAGACGAGTACCGTATACGTCTGCGAAGCGCCGAATACGACTATACGGACAGCGGTGAGAACCGGCTTTACCTTAAGCTGCGGCTGACCGGAGATTCTCTTGACGATACCGTTTGCGAACGCCTTGAGCAGGAGCTTGACCGGCTTGAGAGCCGGCTGCGCCTGACTTCCGGCACCGATGTCGTTGGCTTTACCGATATACTTTCGGAGCGCCATACCGATTTTGACGAGAAGCACGGCAGGGATGCCGCCGAATTTTATAAAAGCTCGGATTTTACGGTAGAATGTCTGATTTCGGGAGGGATATGAAATGAGAGCCGAAAAAATCTCCCCAAAGCATCTCGCCGCGCTTGCCGCGGTTTTTATACTCGGTGATTCCGTAATAGTGCTGCCGCCGCCCGATTCCGGCAAATTCGTGTTCTGGGGTTTTCTTCTGTCGATTGCCGCCGCCGCGGCGGTTTTCTTCGCGGCGGTGCCGGTTTCTTCCTTAATTGCCGGTGCCGAAACGGCGGGCGCCGTCCGGAGGGCGGTATGCGTTCCGCTGCTCGCCGCCGCTGCTTTTTATTCGTTTTACGGTGCCGGACTTGCCTTAAAGCGTTATATGGGTTTTGTCGACCGGGTGTTGCTGCCTGATACTCAGCGATTTTTTATAGCGTTTATATTTATTTTTCTTGCCGCGGTGCTCGCCTCACGGCGGAAAGACGTAATATCAAAGCTGTCGCTTATATTCATTGTGATTTCGGCAATCACGGTAGTGCTGTTTTTCGCGCTCTCGGTAAAGGACTTCCGGCGGGAAAACATCGCTGTTTACCGGCTTCCGGAATTTTCCGAGCTTATAGGCGAGGCAATACCCTGCTTTTTTACGGTTTCCCTTCCGGCGGCTCTTATACCCGTTTATACGTCCCTTTTATACGGAGAAACCAAAAAAGGGGCTTCGTTTGCCGGACTTTCCGCAGGGCTTGCGCTTGTGGGGCTTTGCCTTGTGGAATGTCTGCTGCTTTTCGGCGCCCCTCTTTCGGCAAACCTTGATTTTCCCCTCGCAAGCGCCGTGAGCACGGTGACGGTCGGACCGCTGTTTACGAGAATGGACGGTCTTGTTTACTGCCTGTTTTTCGGTACGGCGCTTATAAAAACCTCATTTTGTATGAAACTTTGCTTTTATGCTTTATCGCATTTAAAAAACGCTCTCCGCCGTAACCGCGGAGAACAGAAAAAGTGATATTTTCCTTTTCCGGACCTTTCGGTCCGGATTTTTTTGCTTTACCCCTTGAAAAGTGCGCGAAATATGGTAAAATCTATTTATAAACAAAATAAAGGAGTCATTATAATGGCAAAAGAAGTTCTTGTTGAAATATCCGCCCGTCACGTTCACGTTACCGACGAGGCACTTGAAATACTTTTCGGAAAGGGTCACAAGCTCACCCCTAAAAAAGACCTTTCCCAGCCGGGACAGTTTGCCTGCGAGGAAAAGGTTACGGTAGTAGGACCAAAGTCGCAGCTCAAGGCCTCGATTTTAGGCCCCACACGTCCCGAAAATCAGGTTGAGCTTTCTCTAACCGACGCGCGCTCGATAGGCGTCACCGCTCCTATCAGGGAATCCGGAGACGTAAAAGGCTCAGGCGCCTGCAAGCTGATAGGTCCCGCAGGAGAAATTGAGCTGACCGAGGGTGTTATTGCCGCCAAAAGGCATATACATATGACCCCTGCCGACGCCGAGAAGTACGGCATCAAGGACAAGCAGATAGTAAGCGTTAAAATCCCCACCGAGGGACGCTCGCTTGTTTTCGGCGATGTTGTGGCAAGAGTAAGCGAGAAATACAGACTTGCCATGCACATTGACACCGACGAGGCAAACGCCGCCTGCGTACCCGGCAGCTGCACCGGTGAGATTCTTGACTGAAGCTACTCCCAAGGGGCTGTACCTGCACATACCGTTCTGCGCCAGAAAATGCGCCTACTGCGATTTTTATTCCGCCTGCGTGTCTGACAGTATGCTTGACAGCTATACAGAAAGCCTTATACGGGAAATAAAAAACTGGGGCGGCGTGCTTCGCCGCCCCGTTTTTGATACCGTGTATTTCGGAGGGGGAACGCCGTCGCTTTTAGGCGGGCGCCTTGCCGCTGTTACGGACGCGGTTTATTCGGCTTTTGAGATAGCCCCCGGCGCCGAAATCACGCTTGAGCTTAACCCGACAGGTGACAGGTCAAAAACCGCCGGTTTTATGAAAACGGCAAGAAAAAGCGGTGTAAACCGCCTTTCGGTAGGCGCGCAGAGCGGCTCCGACCGTGAGCTTAAGCTGCTCGGCAGGACCCATACCGCCGCCGACACGCTCGCCGCGGTAAGCGCCGCGAGAGAAGCCGGATTTGACAATATTTCACTTGATTTAATGCTGGGTCTCCCCGGTTCTGACACCGGCACGCTTTCAAAAAGCATTGATTTCGTGCTGTCCGCGAAGCCGGAGCATATTTCCGCATATATTCTTAAAATCGAGGAAAACACATATTTCTATAAGATGAGGGAGAGTCTTTCCCTGCCCGACGACGACAGCGCCGCCAACCAGTACCTTTATATGTGCGAAAGGCTTGAAAAAAGCGGTTATCTGCATTATGAGATCTCAAATTTCTGTCTGACAGGCAGAGAAAGCCGACACAACTTAAAATACTGGCGGTGCGGAGAGTATCTCGGCATAGGCCCCTCCGCCCACTCATTCATAAACGGCAAACGCTTTTACTATCCGCGCGATATGAAAGCCTTTATCAAAGGCACAAAGCCTGTTTGCGACGGCGACGGCGGAGACGCGGAGGAATACATAATGCTGCGCCTGAGACTTGCCGAGGGTCTTGACCTAAGAGAGCTTGAAAACCGCTTCCGGATAAATACTGACAGAATAAAAAAGGCGGTTATGCCGATTGAAAAGATGGGTTTGCTAATCACAAGCGGAGAAAATATCCGCCTTACCGACAAAGGAATGGCGGTATCAAACAGTATCATTACGGAAATTCTGGAGAACTGCGATGAAAACACTTAAAATACATTTAATACGCCACGGCGCGACCGACGCGAACTATATGGGTCAGTACATAGGCTGCCGCACCGACCTGCCGCTGTCGCCCGAGGGATTAAACGAGCTGCGGCTTTTGAAGGACGATATAGAATACCCTCAAATCGAGCGGCTTTACTCAAGCCCGATGCTGCGCTGCCGCCAGACCGGCGCGGTGCTTTATCCGGAGCTTGACATTATTCCGGTCGATGACCTGCGCGAATACGATTTCGGCTCCTTCGAGGGAAAGACAGCCGCGGAGCTTGAGGGCAACCCTGATTTTATTCCGTGGACATCAGGCAGGCTGTCCGCCCCGCCCGGAGGCGAGGACAATACGGAATTTATTAAGCGGCTGTGCGTCGCCTTTAACAGGATAGTTATAGATATGGCGAACGACGGTATTACCGAAGCCGGAATAATAATGCACGGCGGCGCTATAATGATGCTGCTGGGCGTCTGCGCCCTGCCTCACCGCAGACCGGTGGAATGGACTTCAGACAACGGCAGGGGCTATTCTCTGCTTATCACGCCCTCGCTTTACCATAAAAGCGGAGCGGTCGAGGTGTACGACATAATATAATTTCTCATCAGAAATAAAAGCACTGACAAGGCAATTTATCCTAAAATAAGGAAAGAAGGGCTTGCAATGAACGAAAACGCTCCTGAAATCAGCGGCGCCGAGGCTCCTGAAGAAACCAAAAAGCCGATTTATACCTGCGAAAGCACTTTGGATGAAATCTTATTTTCCGAATTTTCGGAAGTATCATACAGCAAAGTAAAGAATTTCAACATTATTTTTACCATTATCAATATTCTTTACTGCCTTGTTAATCTAATCTACGGGAATTATGATACCACGGCGGGTTACTCTGTGTTTTTTACTATTTTAATGTATGTAATGTATTTCAACATTAAAAATGTGGCAAAGATAAATTTTCAAAGAACTATGCTTTCATACGGAAGTGAACACAGACAGATAACGGAACTTTATGAGGATAAGATTCTATCATCATTCGGTAAAAACAAAAGGGAATTTTTTTATTTTCAGATAAACGGTTTATTTGAGACCGATAATCTCATACTGATGCGCTTGCAATACAATTTGTATTTAGAGTTGAACAAAATCGCTCTCAACGCAGACCCGCAGGTTGTAAAAGCGTTTCTTATTCAGAAATGCCCTATGGTGAAAAAGAAAAAATTTACCGACTGCTCAAACAGCCGCAGGCTCTCATTTATTTTTCTTCTGATATCTACCGCCTATACCATATCCGTGTCGCTTATTTGTATCCTTTTCACATTCAGCGGTATATAGAGCAAAACAAAAAAGTAAATTTTATTTTAATAAACAGTCAAAATCCCTGCCGTTCAAAAAAACGGCAGGGATTTTTTTACAGTATTTCCTTTAGCTGCAAAAGGTCGGATATTTCATATTTAGAGCTGTATTTCTGCTCCGCGCCTGACGGATTGTACCAGCAGGTGTCTATTCCGGCATTTATACCGCCCAAAATATCAGAGCTCTGGCTGTCCCCCACGATAAGCATTTTGGTCCGGTCCTTTTCGGGTATTTTTGAGATAACATAATCGTAATAGCCTTTATCCGGCTTCTGATAGCCCGCGTCCTCCGAAACAAACACCATATCAAAATACGGCTCCAGTCCCGAGCCGGCTATGCGGCGGTACTGGGTGGAGGAAAGGCCGTTTGTGGCGGCGTAAAGCATATAGCCCTTTTCTTTCAAATAATCGAGTATCTCAAACGCGCCCTCTACGGTAAAATACCCCTCGGAAAGTCCGGCGGCATATTCCTTTGACAGCGCCTCGGGGTCGCCTGTTCTGCCGAATATTTTAAGCAGGGTCTCAAATCTTCCGGCGAAAATCGCACTTTTAGGTATTTCTCCGCGCTCAAACCGCTCCCAGTAGCTCTTATTTACGGCGGAATAGGTTTTTACCGCCTCATCATCACAGGGAAGACCGTTCGCGGAAAGCACGTTCCTTATAGCGTGAGCCTCTGCCATTTTAAAGTCGAGCAGTGTGTCGTCCAAATCAAGTAATAAAGATGTATATATTCCGTTCACAGTGTTTTCGCAAGCTCCCTGATGTAATCTTTAAGCTGCTTCCCTATTTCGGGGTGAGCAAGTCCCGCCTCAATATTGGCTTTGAGTATCCCGAATTTGTTGCCCATATCGTACCGCACGCCGCTGAAATCCACGCCTATCATTCCGTATTTGAGCGCAAGCGTGCGCATAGCGTCGGTAAGCTGAAGCTCGCCGCCTACGCCGACAGGCGTTTTCTCGAGTATATCGAAAATCTCATTATCAAGCACGCATCTGCCGAGAATGGCGAAATTCGAGAATTTGGTATCGAGCGACGGCTTTTCTATCATATCGCTGACCGAGTAATTTTTCCCGTCCAGACTCTCGACCTTAAGCGAGCTGTATTTCACGATGAACTCATCGCTTACCTCTTTTATTCCGACAACGCTTTTCCCGTATTTCTCATACGCTTCGCAAAGTTCGCCTATCGCCGGAGGCTCGCCTATGATGACATCGTCCCCGTAAAGCACCGCAAACGGCTCGGAACCTACAAATTCCCTCGCTCTTAAGACCGCGTCGCCCAATCCCCTCGTGACCTTCTGGCGGATATAATAAATATTCGCGAGATCGGCGACGTCCCTTAAGGTTTTGAGCAGCTCGGTATTGCCGCGCTTTTCGATCATTGCTTCAAGCTCTATCGAATGGTCAAAATGATCCTCGATAACGCCCTTGCCGCGGTTGGTTATTATAAGGATATCGGTTATACCTGCGCGCACCGCTTCCTCAACTATATACTGAATAGCCGGCTTATCGACAATCGGCAGCATCTCCTTAGGAAGCGCCTTTGAGGCAGGCAGCACGCGTGTGCCGAGCCCTGCCGCGGGAATTATAGCTTTTTTAATTCTCATATTCTCTCCTAATCATTTGTCATACAAGCGACATTAAATATGTTATAAGCGTGCTGATATTCGACGCAACGATAATGCACACTATTCCTACCGCCACCATGCCGCCCGATACTCCTCCGACCGACGCCAGTCCTATCCTGTAATACCTCGGGTCGATACCGGTCATACGGTAATTGCGTATTGCCTTTACGCAGTGCTCCTTGTATGCGTAAAATCCGAAAATTCCCGACAGTATACAGCAGGCGACGCTCGTCGCCATATCCAACAGATTCGCCACACGGGCAAGTACGGTTTCCTCGCCTATCAAAAGGTCGTCCAACACATCGACATCACCCGAAGCGAACGCGTCAAATAAATCCCCGGTTTCGGCGGCTGCCGGATTGTACGAAAGAGCGGCTATAAAGAAAGTGAGTGCCGCGCCGAGAACAAGCAGCAGCGCTCCGATTTTATACATTTTACGGTACAAGAACCATATTGCCGCGCCCATGGGTCCGAAAAAGAAGCCTAGCACCGCCGCCGGCCAGCACCATGACACCTTTGAGCCGGAAAACTCCATAGATGTGAATTTAGGCAGGATATCCCCGGCTTTTTTCCCTACAAAAAAGGCTATATCCTCCGCCGGAATACCCTCAATTCCGTACTGCGCACCGGAAGGCTCTGGGGAATAAACTCCCTTTGCGTATCCGTAATTTCGGCTGCCGCCAGTGCCTTCTTGTGCATTTCCGTTCTGTTCCTCGGCCGCTTTGCCCGAAGCTGCCGCAGTATCGGTTTCCGGATGTGCGTTTTCGGCGGAATATCCGGTAAATTCCTGATTGTCAGCCGTTTTATCCTGCGCGGCATTCTCCGGCTTGCTGCCGGCGTCCTCGTTTTTAAGGACGAGCGGCGCTCCGCAGTTTTTGCAGTAAATATACTTTGCCTCATTTTCGGTACCGCATTCGGAACAAATTTTATTATCCATAAAGCTATCCCCCCTAAATGAACATCGCAATTATCGCCGGCAGATTCTGAACGGCTATAAATCCTATCAGGAACATAAAGATATTCACGCCGCCCATTTTACGGTAATCGTCGTCCATATCCTCGCTCTCCGCCCGTATCTTCTTGATTGAAGCTATCGTGTAATTTTTATACATATAATCGCCGAACATGGCGCTTATCACGCGTATGGCTATGCCGAAAACAAACCCGAGCGCCGCGAAAACCATCACCGCCGCCCCTATCTGCGGCAGATTGTCATAAACATTCTGCGCGACGTCCATATATGTCTGGGCGCCGTTGAAGCCGAGATTATAAATCGCGCTGTTGAGCGGGAGATAAAACAGGCTTGCTATTACGCTGAGCAGTCCGGTTATTATACCGTTTTTGTACATTTTGCGCGACAGCATCCACGCGCACGGGAAGAAAAATGCCATCCAGTTCCACGAAACGCGGTTCTTGCTGTTCATCACCGCGAATTTGGGTATATATCTCGGCGTATTGGCGGCTACAAAACGCTTTGCCTCGTCCGCGGTAATACCGTCGCCTATATCGTAGTCGGCAGGCACTCCCCCTAAAAAATCGAAGCTGACAAAGCTGCCGCCGGCTTTTGCGATATTCGGCGCTCCGCATTTCGGGCAGGCGTTAAGCGAAAAATCGTATTTGTTCCTGCACATCTGGCAGGTTATCTGTCCCTCCGCGTTTTCGCCCACCGTTTCTTTTTCGGGCTCTGCTGCCCGGCGTTCCTCTTCCCTTGCCTTTACAATATCGTACTGCCTGTCGGTTCCGTGAAATTCCTCCAAGGCGCAGTGACCGAGCTGCTCGTAGCACTCCCTGTGATGGGGAGCGCCGCAGACCGGACAGTAAACTATATCGTCTTCGGGAAAAAGGTAGGCGTGGCACCTTACACAGCTTACGCCCTCTGTTTTCAGACTCATACAACGGCTCCTCCGAGTTCCCTGATTTTTTCAAAAACGCTGTCAAAATATTCTCTGCCGTAATTATGAAACTCACCGTTTCTTATCATACGGTCAAGCTCCGCCGAGGTGACCCATTTAGCCTCCGCGACCTCAGAACGCTGGAGCACAAGCCGGTCCTCGGGTATATCGCAGACTATCGCCCATACGTCCACAAGCGAATTGCGGCGCTTTATGCGGGTTATTTTTTTAAGGCTGCTTTCGTCAGACTCAATGCCGAGCTCCTCAAAAAGCTCACGCCTCGCCGCCTCAAACGAATCCTCGCCCGAAACCGCGGCGCCGCCTGTCGCGGCCCATTCGCCCGGCATCAGCTTCTTATCCTCCGCGCGGCGCTGTATAAGATAACTGCCTTTTGCAGACACTATCCATATATGCACCACAAGATGATATTCTCCGGATTTAAGCATACATCTGCCCCGCAAAGTCGTCCTGCCGGTTTTATTTCCGTTTTCGTCAAGTATATCCCAAATTTCAACACTCATTACGCTTAGTTACAACCTCGCCGGAGTTTTTTAATATACTGTTTTCCGGTATGACGCCCCGCACAGATGAAAGCGGGTATATATTCGTGTTTTTCCCTATCACCGTTCCGGGATTAAGCACCGAGCCGCAGCCGACCTCGGCAAAGTCGCCGAGCACTGCGCCGACTTTTTTCCGGCCGGTTTCAAGCGCCTCGCCGCCAGATTTTATCACAACGGGAGTTTTGTCCGACTTTACGTTTGAGGTTATCGCCCCCGCGCCCATATGCGAATGGGAGCCGAGCACCGAATCGCCGACATAATTGTAATGCGGAACCTGCACGCTTTCTATCAGTATAACGTTTTTAAGCTCTGTCGAGTTGCCCACAACGCAGTCGTTCCCGACAAGCGCGCTTCCCCTTATGAAAGCGCAGTGGCGGACCTCCGTCCTCTCGCCTATTATGCAGGGTCCCGCGATGCTCGCCGACGGCGCAATTACCGCCGATTTCGCTACCCAGATAAAATCGCCCTTATACTCATATATGTCAGGGTCAAGCGTGGGTCCTGTCTCTTTTATAAAACCGCTTATCAAAGCAAGCGCTTCAAACGGATACGTGACACGTGAAAGAAGCAGCGCCGCCGGACAGTCCGGCAGGCTGAAAAGCTCCTTTACGGTTATTCCCTCCAAAAAACTCACACCTTTCATTTTACGATTATACACTGCAATTATATCAGCATTATGAATTTTTTTCAACATTTTATGTTTTGCTATTGTAAAAATACAAGAAATATGATAGAATGTATTAACAAAAATATGCGTTTGCGTATTTGAGTGTGCGAATGGGCGGGTCCTGTGCGACGGGGCGCTGCGAACCATGTCAGGCGGGGAACCGAGCAGCATTAAGCAGTTTGTCCCGTGCGCCGCAGTAAATCGGCTCATTCGTACATTCAAGTACGCAAGTTTTTTATTGTAAAGGGGGATTTTATGGCTTATCAGGCGCTTTACCGGAAATACCGTCCGCAGACATTTTCCGACGTTATAGGTCAAGAGCACATAACCGAAACGCTTAAAAACGAGCTTTCGGCAGGCAAAACAGTTCATGCCTACCTCTTTACCGGAACAAGGGGAACCGGAAAAACGAGCTGCGCCAAAATTCTCGCCAAAGCCGTAAACTGTCTTGACCCGAAGGACGGGGACCCCTGTCTTGAGTGTCAGGCGTGCCGAATGGCGGCAAGCGGCGAAAACACCGATATAGTGGAAATAGACGCCGCGTCGAACAACGGCGTTGACAATATCCGTGAGCTGCGCGAGAAGGTAAACTTTACCCCTTCCGTCTCGAAATACAGGGTTTATATAATAGACGAGGTCCATATGCTCTCGACCGACGCTTTCAATGCACTGCTCAAAACGCTTGAGGAGCCGCCGGCGCACGTTATATTTATTCTTGCCACCACAGAAGTGCATATGCTTCCGGCGACCATACTTTCCCGCTGCCAGCGGTTTGATTTCAGGCGCATAGACCCCGACAGCATCTGTGACCGAATCCAGTATATAGCAGGAAAAGAAGGCTTTACCGTAACGCCCGATGCCGCAAGACTTATAGCCGCAGCAGCCGACGGCGGAATGAGGGACGCGCTTTCAATACTCGACTTATGTATTTCAAACGGCAGTACCGTAGATGAAAAAACGGTTGAAAACGTATGCGGAATGGCCGGTACCGATTACCTTTCCGAGCTTGCGGATTATATTAAAGCGCAGGACGCCGAAAAAGCCCTTACGCTTACCGACCGGCTTTATTCGGAATCGGTAGATATGACAAGGCTTATCGCCGGACTTATATCCCATTACCGCGACCTTATGATAATAAAAACCGTGAAAAGCGCGGCTTTACCCATAGTGTGCTCGGCGAGAAGACTTGAAAAACTGAAAGAACAGGCTGCGGACTATGAGCTCAGAGACATTATGAGAACCCTTTCCGCGCTCCAGTCGGCAAGCGCCTTAATGCAGAGGGGAAACCGCCGCTGTGAAATGGAAATGACCCTTATAAAGCTCTTCTCGCCCTATCTTTCTTCCGATGTTTCATCGCTCGAGCTTAGAGTGCGGGCGCTTGAAAGGGCGGCATACAGCGCGCCTGCCCCGCAGAAGCGCGGCGAGCCCGTAAATGCCGCGGCAGAGGCGCGGCATATTGAAGAAAGCGGTTCTGAAAGCATTGCCGGCGGAGATACGGCATATGTCAGCCCCGAAGCCGCACCGAGCGACGCCGGGGACGATATCCCGCTGCCTGAGCCGCCCGAGCCGTCAGAGGCGCCCGAAATGCCCGAACCGCCCGAGCTTCCCGGGCAATCAGAGCCTGCCGTGCAGGAAAAAGACGGAAGCGCCGGACAGAAAGTTATAGACAGTGACAGTCTTGCGCCCGTAAAGCAGTGGCGTGACGTGGTGGAAATTCTCAAAACCTCATGTCCGCTTATAGCCGGAGTGCTTAAGGATTCGTCGGCGTATATAAAGGGACAGTATCTGCTTATAGACGCGCCCAACAGCCAGTTCCGCTCGCTTATAAACAGCGGCGGCGTTTACAGGGACCGCATAAGGGCGGCGGCACGGACAGTGCTCGGCGAAACCTACAAGTTAGGCCCCTATACCCCGCCCAAACAGACCGAAGAGTCAGACCCGCTTGCCGCTTTGGCGGACAAGCTGAAAAATCTTGAAATAAATTAAACCGAGGAGAAAAGCTATGAAAGTAAGAATACCCAATTCCGGCGGCCCCGGAAATATGAACCAGATGCTCAAGCAGGCACAGAAAATGCAGGAGGATATGGCGGCGCTCCAGAGCGACCTTGAGCAGCGCGAGTACACCGCAGTTTCGGGCGGTGGTATGGTTGAGGTGACCGTGGACGGCAAGCATATGATTAAAAGCATAAAGATTAAACCCGAAGCGATAGACCCTGACGACAGCGAGATGCTTGAGGACCTTATCACGGTAGCCGTGAACGAGGCGATAGGAAACGCCGTCAAAAATTCCGAGGAAGAAATGGGAGCTATCACGGGCGGACTTAATCTGCCGGGAATTTTCTGATTATGGCAAACGGCATTATACCGCTCAACGAGCTTATTTCGCAGTTCGAGCGTCTGCCGGGCATTGGCAAGAAAACCGCTCAGCGGCTTGCTTTCAGCATACTTGAGCAACCGCCGGAAGTAGCGGAAAAATTCGCCGAGGCGCTTGTTAATGCGAGACGGAAGATACATTTTTGCGGCGTATGTCAGGGTCTGACCGACAAGGAGGTCTGCGACATATGCGCTGATACCCGCCGCGACCGCAGTGTTATATGCGTTGTCGCCGAACCGAGAGACGTTATGGCTTTTGAGCGCACAAGGGAATTTGCCGGCGTTTACCACGTTCTGCACGGCGTCATTTCACCGCTTGACGGAATAACGCCAGACAGGCTGCGCATAAAAGAGCTTATGGCAAGACTGTCTGACAGCGAGATAAAGGAAATAATAATGGCGACCAACCCGACAGTGGAGGGCGAGGCTACCGCAAGCTATCTTTCACGCCTTATAAAGCCGATGGGAATAAAGGTTACAAGGCTTGCCTACGGAATACCCGTAGGCGGCGACCTTGAGTACGCCGACGAGTTTACCCTCGCCCGCGCGCTTGAGGGCAGAAATGAAATTTAACCGGAGAATAATATGACTGAAGAAAAAATCAACCGAATAAACGAGCTTGCGCGCAAGCAGAAAGCCGAGGGGCTTACGGAGGAAGAAAAAGCGGAGCAGCACGCGCTTCGCCGCGAGTATATCGAAGCCTACAAGCAGAGCCTAATAGCGCAGCTTGAGAACACATATATTTTAGAGCCTGACGGCACGAAAAGAAAGGTAAAACGCAGAGATGATACTCCTCTGAACTGAGCTTGTTATGTAATATACGGGGTGAGAGATAAAAATGTCAGATAAGATTTCAAAAGTATCTGCCGTTTTATTCTTGATATACGCGGCATACTGTTTCTTTACCGGCTGTTTTACATATTATATATCAGCAGATTTCAAATTGTTCAGCTTCAGCCTTTGGGTGGAGTATTTTTACGGTATTTCCACCGCCGCGTTCGCGGTTTGCCTAATGCTTTATACTTTTAAAGGCATCAAAGCAAATCTTTTCAAAAAAGCTCTGCCTATATGGCTGTTTATAAACGCTGTTTTAAGCACAGGGCTTTCGGTTTATCCGGCGGAGGGCGGTATTTATTCCTTTTTCTCATACGCTGTGAGGTTTATTATACGCTGTTTTCTGATTTTTCTTGTTTTCTGGACGCTTTTGAATTATGACAGAAGCGAAAAAATTTTCAGGCTTTCAGCTATTGCCGTTATGCTGGTGTTTGGCGAAGTGCTTATGATATTTCTTGAAAACTGCTATGAACTCCCGCTTAATTCATTCTCTTATGTGAGCGCTGAAATAATATTTTTCTACATTATTTTTTTTACGCTTTTTCTTTCTGCCTGCATTTTAAGAAAATCCGAAAAGAAAGCGTTATCCTATACTGCAAAAATCATTCTGCTTCTGTACAGTCTTTATACGGTTATAACAACCATAATGCAGAAAGCTGTTTATTTTTTCAATACACCTAAATTCGTGTTATATGGTATGGGTTTTTTCAATGTAGTGCACAGTGACCTGCTTTTTGACGCCGCTTTGTTATCCGGCATAGGCTGTACAATAATTTTTATTCTGACAATAAAATCATTCAAGGTGAAAAAATGAAACTCCTCTTAACTGACTGCGCCACGCTGCGCTCGAACGGCGACCTGCCGCTTGACAGCTTAAAGCGCTTCGGAGATATTTTTGAATACGAAAACATAACACGCGCCGGGCTTTTAAAGGAAGCGGCGGACGCTGATATAATCCTCTGCAACAAAACCGTAATCGATAAAGAAGTTTTTGACGCGGCGGAAAAGCTTAAATATATAGGTCTTTTCGCGACCGGCTACAACAATATAGACATTGAGTACGCGAAACAAAAAGGCGTTACGGTCTGCAACGCCGGCAGCTACTCGACCGACGCGGTGACCCAGCAGGTCATAGGCTATATACTTATGCATTACACCGCCATACCCGAATATAATGAATTTGTTAAAAATGGCGGCTGGAAAAAATCGGCGGTCTTCTCCCCTCTCGTCTTCTTTTCCGACGAGGTTGCCGGTAAAACCCTCGGCATTGTCGGCTACGGCAGTATCGGCAAATCGGTTGAAAAGGCGGCGAAGGGACTCGGTATGAATGTTCTTGTGTATACAAGAACCGTCAGGGAAAACGGCGAGACCCGCTTTACCGACCTTGACACGCTGCTTAAGGAAAGCGATATTGTAACACTTCACTGCCCGCTGAACGCTCAGAGCGCGGATATGATGAACGCGGAAGCCTTTGCCAGAATGAAGGACGGAGCTTTCTTCATCAACACCTCGCGCGGCGGCACGGTGGACGAAAACGCGCTTTATGACGCGCTGTCTTCCGGCAAGCTGTCGGGCGCGGCGGTGGACGTGCTTAAAAAGGAGCCTATGAGCAAAGACTGTCCGCTTGACAAAGCGCCGAACCTCATTATAACGCCACACACAGCGTGGGCGCCGCTTACAACAAGAAAACGGCTGCTCGGAATTGTTGAAAGCAATATCGAAGCATTTTTGAAGGGCGTTCCGCAGAATAAAATAGTATAATTTTAACGATACTTGTCCTGTATATCTCCTTTTCGGAAATATACCGGACATTTTTTATGCGCATAACTAACCTCAAATACAAAAATATATGCTCATCAAACTTGACGAAAACACAAAATATGGTGTATAATATATTTTGAATGATTATGGGAAGAGGTAGCTTAAATGGCGAAAACGACCGCTGAATACGGCAACGACAGTATAAAAAAGCTCGAGGGTCCGGACAGGGTAAGAAAACGTCCGGGCGTTATTTTCGGTTCTGACGGACTGGACGGCTGCGAACATTCGGTTTTTGAGATAATCTCGAACTCAATAGACGAAGCACGCGAAGGGTTCGGACAGAAAATAACCGTCACGAAATACGCCGATGGCTCTATTGAAGTGCAGGACTTCGGTCGCGGCGCGCCGGTTGACTTTAACAACAAGGAGCAGTGCTACAACTGGGAACTGCTTTACTGCGAGCTTTACGCCGGCGGAAAATACAATACCAACGAGGGCGCGAATTACGAATATTCGGTGGGGCTTAACGGTCTCGGTCTCTGC
The DNA here is from genome assembly GCA_944376655.1 of uncultured Clostridia bacterium. Lineage (GTDB taxonomy): Bacteria > Bacillota > Clostridia > Oscillospirales > Acutalibacteraceae > UBA737. The sequence continues at coordinate 38,346 of CALWDJ010000008.1, read as the reverse complement.
TCGACTCAGTATTCGTCCGAATATATGGACGTTGAAATCAAGCGCGACGGATATAAATACAACCTCCATTTTGAAAAAGGCTACAATGTGGGCGGGCTTAAAAAGGAGCCGTATTCCGGAAGGGACACCGGTACTAAAACCCGCTGGAAGCCGGATATCGAGGTTTTTACCGATATAAACATACCGACCGAGTATTTCCTTGACACATTAAAGCGTCAGGCGATAGTAAACGACGGTCTGCTTTTTGTTTTCAGAGAGCAGCAGGGCGCTAAATTTGTAGAGAAGAATATAGTTTACTCAAACGGCATAAGGGATTATGTAACCGAAACCGTGGGCGATGACGCGCTGACCACAGTGCAGTTCTGGCAGACCGAGCGCAAGGGCCGCGACAGGGAGGACAAGCCCGAATACAAGGTAAAAATCAACACCGCGCTCGCTTTCAGCAACCGCAGAACACTTAAGGAATATTACCACAACTCAAGCTGGCTCGAATACGGCGGCGTGCCCGAAAAGGCGGCGCGCAGCGCCTTTGTCGCCCAGATAGACGCCTATATAAAGCAGAGCGGCAAATACAAATCGGGAGAAAGCAAAATAACCTTTTCGGACGTTGAGGAATGTCTTGTGCTGGTGATTTCTTCTTTCTCAACCGTTACTTCCTACGAAAACCAGACAAAAAAGGCGATAACCAACAAATTCATATATGAAGCGATGACCGATTTCCTGCGCCATCAGCTTGAGGTCTATTTTATAGAGAACAAGGCGGAGGCCGACAGGATAGCCGACCAGGTGCTTGTAAACAAGCGCAGCCGTGAACGCAGCGAGAGAGAACGCATAAACCTTAAAAAGACGCTTCAGACCTCAAACTCCATGCTCGACAGGGTGGACAAATTTGTTGACTGCCGCACAAAGGATATTGAGCAGCGCGAGCTTTTCATAGTTGAGGGTGACTCGGCTCTCGGCTCCTGCAAGCTGGCGAGGGACCCTGAATTTCAGGCGATAATGCCGGTGCGCGGCAAGATACTCAACTGCCTTAAAGCCGATTACGAAAAGGTTTTCAAAAGCGAAATTATAACCAATCTCATAAAAGTGCTCGGCTGCGGAGTAGAGGTAAAATCAAAAGCGAACAAGGGGCTTTCAAATTTCGACCTTAATTCCCTGCGCTGGCGCAGAATCATAATCTGCACCGACGCCGACGTTGACGGCTTCCATATAAGAGGACTTATTCTTACTATGATATACCGCCTTATGCCGACCCTTATAAACGAGGGGAAAATATATATAGCCGAAACGCCGCTTTATGAAATCAGGACAAAGGATATGACCTATTTCGCCTATGACGAAAAGGAAAAAGCGGAAATACTCGCGAAAATAGGCGACGTTAAGCCGACACCCGATATACAGCGCTCAAAGGGACTCGGTGAGAACCAGCCTGATATGATGAACCTTACCACAATGAACCCCGAAACAAGGCGGCTTATAAAGGTAATGAAGGAGGACGCGGAGCGCACCGCCGAAATGTTCGACCTTTTATACGGCGACGATCTGCAGAAGCGCAAGGAGTTCATCTCCGAAAACGGATATATGTATCTTGACGAAGCAGACATTTCTTAATGCGGAATGCGTAATTCGTAATGCGGAATTTCCGCTCCCACGGAATATTAAGTCGAAACCGACTATATTGACAAAAAAATGTTTAACAGTGTTTACGCTGACTGTCAAGAACTCATTAAAATTTTAGTATCCATAACAAAAACTCAAAATCAGCTATAATACACATTCAATTCCGAATTACGCATTCCGAATTACGAATTGATTACTGGGAGGAATATTTTTGGCTCCGAGAAAGAAAAAGGAGACGGCAAAGCCGGCGGCGAAAAAAACAAACGCGTATATTGCCGGTTCGGGACTGACCGTTGAACAGCCGATAACCGAAACGCTTGAAAGCAATTTTATGCCCTACGCTATGAGCGTTATAGTATCCCGAGCGATACCGGAAATTGACGGTTTCAAGCCCTCACACCGCAAGCTGCTTTACACAATGTATAAAATGGGTCTTTTGACCGGAAATACGATAAAATCCGCCAATATAGTGGGAAGAACTATGCAGCTTAACCCCCACGGCGACGCGGCGATATACGAAACTCTTGTACGTTTGTCCGAGGGCAATCAAGCGCTTTTGCACCCATATGTTGCGTCAAAGGGTTCGTTCGGTAAAGCGTATTCAAGGGATATGGCGTATGCCGCCTCGCGTTATACCGAGGCTAAGCTGGCACCGATAGCAAACGAGCTTTTCTGTGATATTGAAAAGGATACAGTTGATTTTACCGACAATTACGACGGCAGTATGAAAGAGCCGACACTGCTGCCGGTCACATTTCCCTCGGTGTTAGTAAACGCCAACACGGGAATAGCGGTCGGAATGGCAAGCTCTATATGCCCGTTCAATCTCCGTGAGGTCTGCGAAACCACAATAGCGTATATAAGGGATAACGATATAAATGTCGCGGACACTCTTTTAGCGCCCGATTTTCCGATAGGCGGTCAGCTGCTTTACAACCGCGCGGAGACCGAAAAAATATATGAAACCGGACGCGGCAGCTTCAGAATACGCGGCGTTTACAGCTATGACAAATCGCAGAACTGCATTGACATAACCGAAATACCGCCCACCACCACATCAGAGGCGATAATCGAAAAGGTAATCGAGCTTGTAAAGCTGAAAAAGATAACCGAGATAAACGATATACGCGATGAAACAGGTCTTAACGGTCTTAAAATAACGATAGACTTAAAACGCGGCGCCGACCCTGAAAAGCTGATGAAAAAGGTTATGAAAATGACCCCGCTTGAGGACAGCTTTTCCTGCAACTTCAATATCCTGATAGCAGGCTCGCCCCGTGTTATGGGTGTAAAGGAAATTATATCCGAATGGGTGGCGTTCAGACAGGAATGTGTCCGCAGGAGGGTTTATTTCCGGCTTTCAAAGGCGAAGGACAGGCTGCATCTTTTAAAGGGTCTTGAAAAAATACTGCTTGATATAGACAAAGCGGTTAAAATAGTAAGGGAAACCGACGAGGAATCGCAGGTAGTGCCCAACCTTATGATAGGCTTCGGCATAGACGAGATACAGGCGGAATACGTGGCGGAAATAAAGCTCCGTCACCTCAACCGCGAATATATTTTAAAGCGCACCGCCGATATAGAGGAGCTTATTAAGGAAATTGCCGAGCTTGAGAGCATACTGAACTCAAGGTCAAAGCTGCTCAATATTATAGTCAAGGAGCTTAAAGAGGTAGCGGAAAAATACGGTGAAGACAGAAAAACCGCCATAATAAGCGCGGCCGATGAAGACGACGGCGGCTATGAGCCGGAGGCTGACACTTCGCCCGTAACGCTCTTCTTTACAAGGGACGGATACTTCAAGAAAATCACGCCGCAGTCGCTTCGTATGAGCGGCGAGCAGAAATTAAAAGAGGGCGACGAGATAACCCAGACAGTCGAGTCCACCAACGCTGAAGACCTGCTTTTCTTTACAAACAAACAGCAGGTATACAAATCGAAAACGGCTGAATTCGCAGACTACAAGGCTAGCATACTGGGAGATTATATAGCCTCAAAATTAGAATTTGACGAGGCGGAAAATCCGGTATTTATGGTGGCGACGTCAGACTATTCGGGCTATATGGTCTTTGTGTTTGACAACGGCAGAATAGCGAGGGTTCCGCTCTCCTCCTACCAGACAAAGACAAACCGCAAAAAGCTGATAAACGCCTACTGCGGCAAATTTACGCTGCACACGGTTTTTTATGTGAAAGATGATACCGAGCTGCTGCTTAAATCCACAAACGGACGCATGCTTATTGTAAACACGGCGTCGATACCAGCCAAGTCCACAAAGGACAACGGCGGTATAGCGGTAATGACGCAGAAAAAGGGTCAGCGAATATCAGAAGCTACGGTTTATGAAAAAGGTACGCTTGAGGGCGACCACAGGTACAGAACCCGCAATCTTCCGGCGGCGGGCAGCAAGCTGCCGGCAGGAGAAGCTAAACAGGAACAAATGCTGCTGTAAAGAGCGCAAAAAGCCTTTTTAGGTGTTGAACTATTAAGGCTTATATTGTATAATGTAAAAACAATAAAAACCGCCCGTGTATTACGGACGGCTCTGCCGGTCTCCTTGCAAACGCGGAATACGGATACCGACAAATATAATTATGCGCGAAAAAAAACATTTTATACAACGGAGTTTTTGATATGGCAAGAGAATTGGCTAAGCAGTACGATCCGAAAGAGGTTGAGGACCGCATATACAAAAGCTGGCTTGACGGAAAATATTTCCACGCTAAATGCGAAAAGGACAAGCCGACCTACACAATAGTAATACCGCCCCCGAATATTACGGGTCAGCTGCATATGGGACATGCGCTTGATAATACGCTTCAGGATATACTTATCCGCTTTAAGCGCATGCAGGGCTTTGACACGCTTTGGGTGCCCGGCACAGATCACGCTTCTATCGCGACTGAAGCAAAAATCGTTGAAAAAATGCGCGAAGAGGGACTTACAAAGGAAGACGTAGGACGAGACGGCTTTTTGGAGCGCGCGTGGGAATGGAAAAAACAGTACGGCGGCAGGATAATCGAGCAGCTTAAGAAAATAGGCTCCTCCTGCGACTGGGACAGGGAGCGTTTTACCCTTGACGAGGGTTGCAGCAAAGCAGTAAGAGAAGTTTTCGTAAACCTTTACGAAAAGGGACTTATTTACCGCGGCGAAAGGATAATAAACTGGTGTCCGCACTGCAAAACCTCAATTTCCGACGCTGAGGTTGAATACGAGGAGCAGGCGGGTCATTTCTGGCACCTGCGCTATCCGTTGGCGGACGGCAGCGGTTATCTTGAGCTTGCAACCACAAGACCCGAAACACTGCTCGGAGATACCGCCGTTGCGGTAAACCCGAACGATGAAAGATACGCTCACCTTGTGGGCAAAACTCTTATTCTGCCTATTGTTCACCGTGAGATACCGGTCGTGGCGGACGAATACGTTGAAATGGATTTCGGAACCGGCGTGGTTAAAATCACTCCGGCGCACGACCCGAACGACTTTGAGGTAGGACTCAGACACAGCCTGCCGGTAATAAACGTCCTTACAGACGACGCAAAAATAACAGCCGACTACCCCGCTTACGCCGGAATGGACAGATACGAGGCGAGAAAAGCCATTATTACCGACCTTGAAAAGGAAGGCGCGCTTGTAAAGACCGAGGAGCACGTGCATAACGTCGGCACCTGCTACCGCTGCGGAACTACGGTTGAGCCGAGGGTTTCAAAACAGTGGTTTGTTAAAATGAAACCGCTGGCAGAGCCTGCCATTGAGGCGGTTAAAAAGGGTGAGACAAAGTTTGTTCCCCAGAGATTTGAAAAGATTTATTTCCACTGGCTTGAGAATATACGTGACTGGTGTATATCCCGTCAGCTTTGGTGGGGTCACCGCATTCCGGCGTGGTACTGCGCCGACTGCGGCGAGATAACCGTATCAAGGGAGGACGCCTCTTGCTGCGCTCACTGCGGAAGCAGGAACATAACGCAGGACCCCGACACGCTTGATACCTGGTTTTCCTCTGCCCTCTGGCCTTTCTCAACACTCGGCTGGCCGGAGGAAACCGAGGATTTCAAGCACTATTACCCGACAAACACGCTTGTCACCGGTTATGATATAATTCCGTTCTGGGTAATGAGAATGATGTTCTCGGGAATTGAGCAGACCGGTCAGGTACCGTTTGACACGGTGCTTATCCACGGGCTTGTGCGTGACTCGCAGGGCAGAAAAATGTCGAAATCGCTCGGAAACGGCGTTGACCCGCTCGAGGTTATCGACAAGTACGGCGCAGACGCGCTGAGGTTCTCGCTTGCCACCGGAAACAGCCCCGGAAACGATATGAGGTATATCGACAGCCGTGTTGAGGCAAGCCGCAACTTCGCAAATAAGATATGGAACGCGGCGCGCTTTATACTGATGAATCTTAAAACCGACGAGATTATTCCGCTTAACGCCGATAACTTCGCGCTTGAGGACAAGTGGATTCTTTCAAAGTATAATTCACTTGTAGCGGAGGTTACGGATAATCTTGAAAAATATGAGCTTGGTATGGCGGTTCAGAAGCTGTACGATTTTGTGTGGGACGTTTTCTGCGACTGGTATATCGAGATATGCAAGTCACGCTTAAACGGCGAGGACGAAAAAGCGGCGGACACCGCGCGCAGCGTGTTGGTTTACGTGTTTACCGGCGTGCTGAAGCTGCTCCACCCGTTTATGCCCTTTATAACAGAGGAAATGTGGCAGTCTATGCCGCATAACGGCGAGGCGCTGATGATTTCAAAGTGGCCGGAATTTGACGAAAGTTTAAGCTACGCAAAGGAAGAAGCAGACTTTGAGAAGATAATGGCGGTAATAAAAGCGGTAAGAAACCGCCGTGCCGAAATGAACGTTCCGCCATCAAAGAAAGCGAGGGTTCAGATTGCCACCCAGTCGCCGGAGGTTTTCAAGAACGGAAAGGCGTATATCTGCCGTCTTGCGTTCGCGTCTGACGTTGAGACGGCAGACAGCTTTGACAGCGAGGGCGCGGTTCGTGTGATTACCGATGCCGCGGTGGTTTATATGCCGATGAAGGAGCTTGTTGACTTTGCGGCGGAGCTTGAAAGGCTTAACAAGGACCTTGCGAAAGCTAATGCTGATAAGGAATTTTTCGAGAGGAAGCTTAATAATCAGGGCTTTGTCTCAAAAGCTCCGGCGGCGGTTGTTGAGCAGCAGAGAGAGCAGCTTGCCAAAGTGCTTGATAAAATAGCAATGCTTGAAAACAGCATTAAGGAAATAGAAAAATCTCTTTAAAAGCTAAAGGGGCGGTTATATGACCGCCCCTTTATTTTACATAAATAAAAACAGCCATACTCGGCTGTTTTTTGTTTTTTAATAATCTATATTTTTTTGCCGGTTTCTCTGTCGGTAAAAACAGGCTCGTAATCAAAGTTAAGTATATCGGAAATTTTCTTTAAATCCTTTTCGCAGAAATTATCGCGTTTCATTTTATCACTCATTGTTGATAGACTTTTTCCCAATAGTTTTGCTAAATCTGTTAGCGACATATCCCGTTCTATCAACATTATTTTAATTTTCTTTGCGGCGGACAACTTATCACCCCATTTATTCATATTATACGTTTTACAACGGATTAAATCAATTATAAAGCGTATTAAATTCGCCCACAGTCAAATTTGTTCTTGACATTATACGTTTATTAACGTATACTATTCGATGTAAAACGTATTTATTCTGTTAAATACGTAATACGCAAAAATGTAAACTTTTTATGAACAAAGGAGAAAAGAAAATGAGATTCAGCGAAGTACTGGAAAGAGCAAACCCCGGCAATATTGGGGAATTTATTTTGAACGGCGGAGAATGTCTCCTTGAGCCTGACACGAGAAGCTACACGCAGCGCCTTAAAGAAGCCGATAAAAAAGCCTCTGACTTTTTAAAGCAGAGGTTTAAAAGCATAACTGAATTTGATGAAATATACGGCTGTTACTGTAAGGAAACAGCCGTATATCAGGACGTTTTCTTTGAAATGGGGCTTATTGCGGGCGCGAAGCTCGCCTTTCAGATAAGCGAAAAAATGCGGGAGCTGTTATAGCGGTGCCAAGGGCGCTCCGGGGCTTTGCCCCGCTACCCCACCGCCTTTTGAAAAAGGCGGGCGAAAACTTTATAATGTGGGTTTTGGGCTATTTTCTTAATATTATTTGCGGCAAGTGCCGTTCAAAAATTAAAATCCCAGCAGCTTTGTACCCTTGACGGTAAGATTTTCAAGCTCCTTTTCGGCTTTCTCGTAAGTCTTGCCGACAGAACCGAGATACATCTTTATCTTAGGCTCTGTTCCGGACGGACGTACAATAAGAGAGCTGCCGTCCTCCATATAATAACACAGCACGTTCGACACCGGCAGCGTTATCTTCTTTTCCGTGCCGTTTTTAAGGTCGTGGCTTACGGAAGTCTCGTAATCGTCAAACTTAACAACAGCGGAACCGTTTATCTCAGCCGGCGGCTCGTTTCTCAGAGTCTCCATAATGCCCCTGATACGGTTCATTCCGCTCTCGCCCTCACAGGTAAAGCTCCTCTGACCGCACATAAAATAGCCGTGCTTTTTATAAAGCTCGTCGAGCTTCTCAATAAGGTTCTTGCCCTCCGCCTTATAGAAAGCTACCATTTCACATATAAGCATTGAGGCTATAACGGCGTCCTTATCTCTTACATAAGTGCCGCCCAAATAACCGTAGCTTTCCTCAAAGCCGAATACAAAGCGCTTTTCCTCGCCCTTTTTCTCAAGCAGCGTTATCTGCTCGCCGATAAACTTGAATCCGGTAAGCACATCAATAAGCTCGCAGCCGTATTCCTTCGCGATACTGCGGCAAAGCTCGGTTGTCACGATAGTCTTTACGGCGATGGGATTTTCGGGCATAGTGCCGTTCGCCGTTCTTCTCGCGAGTACAAAATCAAGCAGAAGCGCTCCTACGTCGTTTCCGGTGAGCAGCTTGTACTCGCCGTCGTCCAGCACGGCAATACCGACACGGTCGCAGTCGGGGTCGGTGGCAAGCAGTAAATCGGGGCTGCACTTCTCAGCGAGCTTAAGAGCGCACTCAAACGCCTGACGGATTTCAGGATTCGGATACGGCGCTGTGGGGAAATTGCCGTCCGGCAACTCCTGCTCGGGGACAACCGTCACGTTTTTCACGCCGATTTTTTCAAGTATTTTCCTTACCGGCTTGTTTCCGCTGCCGTGAAGCGGAGTATATACCACCTTTAAAGACTCGACATCAGCCCCGGGCGCTACCCTGCACGCCATAACGCAGTCAAGATATTCTTCTATTATATCGTTGCCTATATACTCGATTTTACCGTCGGCCACCGCTTTCTCAAAATCGGTGGTCTTCACGTCGTCAAATATATCGACCTTGTTCATAATGGAAAGCACATAGTCAGCCGCCTCAAGTCCCAGCTGACAGCCGTCCGGCCCGTATGCCTTATATCCGTTGTACTTAGCCGGATTGTGGCTCGCGGTCACCACCACGCCGGCGTCGCACTTAAGGCGCCTTACCGCAAAGGAAAGCATCGGAGTCGGCATAAGCTCCTTATATATATACACCTTTATTCCGTTAGCCGCGAAAATCGAGGCTGCGGTCTTGGCAAAAAGGTCGGATTTTATGCGGCTATCATACGCTACGGCGATACTTCCGTTATCCGATACGGAATTGACATACGCCGCAAGTCCCTGCGACGCCTTTCCTACGGTATATATATTCATACGGTTGGTGCCCGCGCCGATTACCCCGCGCAGACCGCCGGTGCCGAATTCAAGGTCTTTATAAAAAGCGTCGGATATGGCATCTTCGTTATCCCTGATGCTTTCAAGCTCTTTTACAAGGTCGCTGTCCCCCGTCGCCTTTTTGCACCAAAGCTCATACTTTTCATTTACCATCAAAAATGCTCCTTTGCAAAGTATTTATTTTTCCTGATTCATTATAGCAAATTTTTCCCATAATAACAAGTGATTTTCAATATTTTCAATATTTTATACTGATTGCATAATCCGACAAAATATGATACAATAGCTAAAGCAACGCTCTTCTGAGGGGGATTTTTGATGTCTGACAGGAAACGCGGCATTCGGATTCAGACGCGGATAATTGTTTCCGCGCTTTTGCTTTTGCTGCAAATCGGGTTTCTTTTCTGGGTGCTTTACAATGTCACCGCCAAATCGGCGGCGCTGTATGTACTCTCAATGATAGCCGGTATCATAACCGTTGTTTATATCGTAAACCGCCGGGGAAACCCGAGCCACAAAATCGCGTGGATTATCTTTATTCTGGTCTTTCCGGTATTCGGAATTTCAGTTTTCCTGCTGTGGGGCGGCGGTCGTGTGCTTCCTCATCTGCGCAGGAAAATGGAAAGGTGCGAAGCGCATTATCTGCCCTTGCTTAAAAGCGACCCCGAGGTTTTTGAAAAATTAAGGTACTACGATATTTTCCACGCACGTCAGGCGGAATACCTCTCCCACGAATCGGGCTATCCTCTTTACGGCGGCACGCATACGCTGTATCTTTCCCCCGGCGAAAAAATTTTTGAGAAACTGCTCTGCGAGCTTGAAAAAGCCCAGAAATATATTTATATGGAATTTTTTATCCTTGCCGAGGGATATATGTGGGACAAAATACACACAATACTCTCATACAAGGTGAAAAAGGGGGTTGAAATCAGAATAATTTTTGACGATTTCGGCTCCATAAAGCGCCAGCACAAGGATTTTATAACAAACCTGCGCGCCGAAGGCATAAAGGTTTCGGTCTTTAACCCGATAAAGCCCTCGATGAACATATTTATGAATAACCGCAATCACCAGAAGATTGTGGTGATAGACGGCAAAACGGCGTTTACAGGCGGGTTCAATATCGGGGACGAGTACATCAACCGCGAAAAGCGCTTCGGTCACTGGATGGACAGCGGAATTATGCTTACAGGAAGCGCTGTCAACAGCTTTCTTGCGATGTTCTGCAGCATGTGGGAATTCAATACCAAAAAGCAGATAGATATGAGAGCGCATATGTCGGTTTCTGGCGACCTTGACGACGGCTTCGTCCTCCCCTACTGCGACGACCCGCTCAACGACCGCAATCCGGCGGAGGGTATTTACATGCGTATGCTAAGCACCGCGCAGAAATATGTCTATATCACCTCACCTTACCTGATTATCGACAATACCATGATTACGGTTATACAGATGGCGGCGAAATCGGGCATTGACATAAGGATTATCACGCCGCACATTCCGGACAAGTGGTATGTTCACCCCGTAACGCAGTACAATTATCTTGAGTTGCTTGAGGCGGGCGTCAGAATTTACGAGTACACGCCCGGATTCATACACTCAAAGCTATTTGTCTCAGATGACAGGGTAGCCACGGTCGGAACGGTAAATATGGATTACCGCAGCTTCATTTTCCATTTCGAGTGCGGGGCGTGGATATGCGACAACAGCACGGTTTTAGACATTAAGCAGCAGTTTGAGGAGCTTCTCAAGGTCTCACGAGAGATCAAAATATCCGAATGGCGCAGGCGTCCGGTCCTTATGAGGCTGAAGCAGGCGATTCTTCATATTTTTGCGCCTTTTATGTGATTGACATTGAGCCGGTAACTTGATATAATAGGTGTAACGAAAGGTGGTTTATCGTATGAAAGGATTTTTAAAAGTAACGTTGTCAATTTTAGCGCTTTTTGCCGCCGCGTTCGGCGTACTCGTTCTTATTGACCAGCTAAGCAACAGGAACCGCATTAAGGGCGATTACCTCGAGTGCGATAGCACAGAGGACGAATGATTGAGGGCCTCCCGTGACAAGGGAGGCCTTTATTATATTCATTTAAAAGTAAATTATTGTGCTAAATAACGAATTTTCTTTTATTTTATGTAAAATAAACTATTTTTTTATTTATTATACACAACAATTCATTAAAATATATTCGCAAAAGAGTATTGAAAAAAGGCTCTGAATATTGTATCATAAAAGAGTAAATAATAACCTTATCTATTAGTATTTATAAAATATGGGAGATGCTGTTATGACTAAATATACCGTTTCCGCTGTTTCTGCCATGATTGAGCGCAAACTGTCGCATAATTTCGGCGTATCACCCGAACAGGCTTCAGACGAGCTTTTCTACAAAGCCTGCGTACTGGTACTGCTTGAAATAATGAGCGACCGCCGTGCGGAGTTTAAGAAAACCGCTGACGAGCAGGAAGCAAAAACCGTTTACTACCTCAGTATGGAGTTTTTAATGGGGCGTTCCCTTAAAAACAATCTGTTCAATCTTGACCTTACCGATACCATGGCAAAGGCGCTTGCCCGCTTTAAGGTAAAGCTCGACCGTCTTTATGACTTTGAGCCTGACGCGGGACTCGGCAACGGCGGCCTCGGCAGGCTTGCCGCCTGCTTCCTCGACGCGCTATCGACCGGCGGTTATCCGGCCATGGGCTACTGCATACGCTATGAGCTGGGAATATTCCGTCAGAAGCTGGTGGACGGCTGGCAGACCGAAATGCCCGATTTCTGGCTGCCCGGCGGCGGAATATGGCTTGAGCAGCGTTCGGAGTCCGCGGTTGACGTCAATTTCGACGGTAAAATCAACGAATGGTGGGACGGCAACTACCACCACGTTGAGCATACAGGCTATCACACTGTCCACGCTGTCCCATATGACCTTATGGTCGCGGGAAAGGACGGCAGGACAGTGAATGTGCTGAGGCTCTGGAGCGCGGAGTGTCAGGATTTTGATATGTCCGCCTTCAATCAGGGAGACTATGTCCGCGCGATAGAACAGCGCGCCATGACCGAGAATATTTCAAAGGTCCTCTATCCTGAGGATAACCATATGGAGGGCAAATCCCTCAGGCTCCGCCAGCAGTATTTCCTTGTTTCCGCCTCGGTTCAGGATATACTGCGCCGTCACTTAAGCCGCTACAACACGCTTGACAACCTGCCCGAAAAGGTGGCTATCCACATTAACGACACGCACCCGACTCTCGCAATTCCGGAACTTATGCGCTTTTTGCTTGACGAATGCGGCTACGGCTGGGATAAGGCATGGGAGCTTGTAACAGGCACTGTCGCCTACACCAATCACACAATAATGTCAGAGGCGCTCGAGTGCTGGACAGAGGAGCTTATAAAGAGCCGCATACCGCGTATTTATCAGATAATAAAAGAAATAGACCGCCGCTTCAGGGGCGAGGTTCTCTCCCGCACCGGCGACCCGCTCGTGGTTGAGCGCACCGCCATTATACAGAACGGCATTATCAGAATGGCTAATCTCTGCGTTGCCTCCTGCCACACCGTTAACGGTGTTTCAAAGCTGCACAGCGAAATTCTTGTAAACGAGCTTTTCAGGGATTACGCGAAAATGACGCCTGAAAAATTCACAAACGTAACAAACGGTATTGCTCACCGCCGCTGGCTGTGTCAGGCAAACCCGGAGCTTACCGCCTATCTCACCGAGCTTATCGGCAGCGGCTTTGTGAAAGACGCCTCAAAGCTCTCAAAGCTCGCCGAGTTCAAGGACGATAAAGACGTACTCACAAAGCTCGATGGAATCAAGCATTCAAACAAGGTGCGTTTCGCGAACTATGTCAAGGAAAGCACAGGAATTTCAGTAAATCCTGACTCGGTATTCGATATGCAGGTAAAGCGTCTGCACGAATACAAGCGTCAGCACCTTAACGCGCTTAATATTATTTCGCAGTATCTGTGGCTTAAAGACAACCCGAACGCCGACTTCACCCCGAAGACATATATATTCGGCGCGAAAGCTGCTCCGGGATACCTTTTCGCCAAAGAGATAATACAGATGATTTACAAGCTGTCCACCGTGATAGACGCCGACCGCACGGTGAACGACAAGCTCAAAATTCTCTTCCTTGAGGATTACAAGGTGACTCTCGCGGAGCTTATGATTCCGAGCGCGGATATCAGCGAGCAGATTTCATTAGCTTCCACTGAGGCGAGCGGAACCGGCAATATGAAGCTGATGATGAACGGAGCGATTACTTTAGGTACCGAGGACGGAGCCAATGTTGAGATACACAAGGCTGTCGGTGATGACAATATTATAATATTCGGAATGCAGACGCCTGAGGTATTAAGACTTCAGAAAAGCGGCTACTCACCGGCGCAGTACTATAACAACAATCCGGTGCTCAAGCAGGCGCTTGACTTTATAGGCAAGGGAATCGGCGGTCAGAATTTCGACAATATTTACAACACGCTTAAAAAGACCGACAGATATATGGCGCTTGCCGATTTTGCCGACTACCGCGAAGCCCAGAAAAAGGCAGCGGAGCTTTATGCCGACCGTGAGCGCTGGAACCGTATGTCGCTTGTCAATATCGCCAATTCCGGCATATTCTCAGCCGACCGCTCAATAGCCGACTACGCGTCAAAAATATGGCATGCATCGCCTGTTAAAACGGTAAAGCCGGAGAAATAAGCGATGGAACGCTATCCGTTTGACTCAAGAAACCCGTTATACAGAAGCCGTCTCGGAGCCTTAGCCGAAGGGGATACCCTTCGGCTTAAGTTGTTGCTGCATAACGACGCTCATGTTCACGCAGCTTTTTTCATAATAAAATCGGACCGCACAGGAATAATAAAGGAACAGCGTATGACCGAGGGCGGCAGTCTTGATAACTACCGCTTTTACGAATGTGAAATAACTCTTACAGAGGGACTTTTCTGGTATCAGTTCAGATATACGAGCGACTACGGCGATTTTAATGTCGTAAAGTCTGAGCATTCGCTCGGCATTGTCTCAGCCGAAAAGGGAGAATGGTGGCAGCTCACGGTATTTCAGCGCGATTTCAAAACGCCCGACTGGCTTGACGGAGGAATAATATATCAGATTTTTCCCGACCGTTTTTACAGCTCCGGAGAGAAAAAAGACGGTGTGCCGGACGACCGTTATCTATGCGAAGACTGGTATGCACAGCCTGAATACAGGCAGACCGGGGATAAAAAAAGTCTCGGAAACGATTACTACGGCGGCGATTTCAAGGGCATAGAGCAAAAGCTCCCCTATCTCGAGGAGCTGGGTGTAAGCTGTATTTATCTGAACCCGGTTTTTGAGGCTCACTCAAACCACCGCTATAACACGGCGGATTATATGAAAACCGACCCGCTGCTCGGCAGCGAAGAGGATTTTGTCTCGCTTATAAAGGCGGCGGAAAAAAGAGGCATATCGATTATAATTGACGGCGTTTTTTCACACACCGGAGACGACAGCCGTTATTTTAACTCGAAAAACCGCTATGACACTGTCGGAGCGGCAAATTCTCAAGACTCACCCTACCGTGGATGGTATAAATTCGGGAACTACCCTTCCGGCTATTCCTGCTGGTGGGGTGTGCCGTCGCTTCCTGAGACCGATGAGGAGAACCTCTCCTTCTCCAACTTTATCGCCGGCGAAAACGGCGTGATAAGGTACTGGCTAAAAAAAGGGGTAAAGGGCTGGAGACTCGATGTTGCTGATGAGCTGCCGGACACCTTTCTCGATAAAATCCGGCTCGCGGTAAAGGCGGAAAGCAGTGAAAACTATCTGCTCGGCGAAGTATGGGAGGACGCGACCAACAAAATAAGCTACGGCAGCCGCAGAAGATTTCTGCGCGGCAGGCAGCTTGACTCGGTTATGAACTATCCTCTCGCCGAAGCGATAATTACCTATGTAAAGGGCGGAAATTCCAGAGCGCTTGTCGATACGGTGCTTGATATACTCGAAAACTATCCGCCGCAGTCGGTAAAGCTGCTGATGAACCACATCGGTACACATGACACGGCAAGGATACTGACCCGTCTCGCGACCGACGACGCGCTGACCGGAGACCGCGAATGGCAGTCTGTCCAGAAGCTGTCAGATAAACAGCTTGAAAAAGGGATAAGGCTGTTAAAACTGGCGGCAGTGCTTCAGTACACGCTGCCGGGTGTACCGTCGCTTTACTACGGGGACGAGGCGGGAATGACCGGCTACGGCGACCCCTTCTGCCGCGCGGCGTATCCGTGGGGAAAGGAAAATTCCGAGCTCGTCGGGTTTTATAAAAAGCTCGGCCGGTTCAGGCGCGAAAGCGCCGTTTTCGCTTCGGGCGATTTTGTTCCGGTATACGCGAATTACGGCGATATCGTATATATCCGCCGAAAGGGCAAAAACGCCGCTCTTGTGGCGGTAAACCGCTGGCACGAGCCATCTGAGCAGGAAATACCGCGCGAATTTGACAAGGCAAAGGTGATTTTCGGTAATAAAACGGAAAACGGACGACTAAAATTAAACAGGGAGGATTTCGCCGTTCTGGCGCTCTGATTTTCCCGAGTTCAACGTCCGGAGCTGATTTTCTTGGAGCTTTTTGCAGATATAATGCTGATAACCGGCATAGCCGGTATTGCCGGAACAGGCCTTGGCGGCCTTTCCGGCATTATTTTTAAGCGCAGCGGAAAAAAGGGCAGCGGATTTATGCTTGGATTTGCCGGAGGGGTAATGCTTTCGGTAGTCTGCTTTGACCTTATTCCGCAGGCGCTTTTGCTTTCGCATATAATGCTTGTGCTCTCCGGCACCGCGCTCGGTTTTTGCACTGTCTTCCTGCTTAACAGCCTTGCCTGCCGCATTTCGGCTGTTTATGGCAATCCGGCAGGCCGGAGCGGAAGCCTTATAACCGGCGGAGCGGTAACCGCCGTAGCCATAGCACTGCACAATCTGCCCGAGGGTATGGTGATAGGCTCCTCGTTTGTACCGGCGGGCGCGGCGCATGCAGGCGGTCTCGCGATTGCCGCAGTTATGGGGCTTCACAACATTCCGGAGGGTATGGCGGTCGCTTTGCAGCTTACTGAAGGCGGCATGAAAAAAACCGCGGCGGTATTACTCACCGCCCTTGCGGGCGCTCCTACCGTCGCGGGTGCTGCTTTTGGATTTATGCTCGGAAACATAAATCCTCTTTGGCTTTCTTTATCTTTAAGCGCCGCTTCGGGCGCCATGCTGTATGTTGTGTTCGGCGAACTTCCGGCATCCGTTAACGGCAGCGCATCCGGTCTGCCGGCCTTTGCCGTGCTCGCGGGTATTCTTACCGGAATACTTATGACGGTTTTCTGAAGCTGCCGTCAATACAAAAACGCCTTAACTGTTTTCGCCCAGATATTCGAGATATTCCTCAAGGCACATTCCGAGGCGGTTCATTTCCTTTGCGTTGTTTATTCCGACAAAGCGGTAATGCCACGACTCATGGATAACACCTGTTATAGGCTGCTTTTCCGCGCTGTAACGCATTACAAAGCCGTAATCCTCCGCGTTTTCCTGCATCCATTTATACATCTCGGTGTTCTCAAAGCTGTCCGACGCCATATTGAAATCCGCCGCGAGGCCGGTATGGTGCTCGCTGGTTCCCGGACGCGCGACAACAGTAGCCGCCTTAGCCTCTGCCTCTGCCTGAGTAAGTGAAGGGTCATTCGCCTTGCAGCTGCTCACCTGATTGTCAAACAAAGTCTTCTGCATGTCGTAGGAACGGTAGGGAGACCATACGTAAAGATCCACGCCATCCTCCCACGCCGCGTCAATCATGGCCTTCATATACGGCCAGACGTCTTTATCGATCTGCCCGCCTATCTGCTTGAACCAGCTGTTGTTCAGGTATTCGTTCGGTATGGTCATAAGGTTTGCCTGATAATCGTAATCCTCCGCAAGCGGGTGCTCGCCGTTTACAAGCAGCAGCTTTGAATAATTGGCGTCAAGCCCGTTCGGGCCCTCGTCAGGATAGCTCGGAGTGTCCGGCTCGCTTCCGGAAGAGTTATCAGCCGAGCTGTCCTGCTGATCATCTGAGCTTTGAGAGCTCATCGAGGATATTCCGCTGTCGCTTCCGTTTTTGTCTTCCCCGTCAGGCGTGAAAACCGCCCTGGCGGCGTAAATAATGAGCGCGGCGACCGCCGCTAAAACTATTACGCAGAAACTTACGAATACTCTGCGTCTTACAATCGCTTTATGTCTTTCTTCTCTGGTCATACTGTTCTCCGTTTCTTATTCGTCGAGCTTAAGCACCGCCATGAACGCCTCCTGCGGAACCTCAACCGTTCCGAGGCGCCTCATGCGCTTTTTGCCCTCTTTCTGTTTTTCAAGCAGCTTTTTCTTTCTGGTTATATCTCCGCCGTAGCATTTGGCAAGCACGTCTTTCCTGAGTGCCTTTACCGTTTCTCTCGCGATAATCTTGCCTGACACCGCGACCTGAACCGGCACCTCGAAAAGCTGGCGCGGAATGTAATCCTTGAGCTTTTCGGCTATTCTTCGGGCACGGTTATATGCGTTGTCGGAATGTACTATAAATGAAAGCGCGTCCACCATATCTCCGGCAAGCAGCACGTCGAGCTTTACGAGCTTTGATTTTTCATAGCCCTTCGGCTCATAGTCATAGCTTGCGTAGCCTTTTGTGCGTGATTTAAGCGCGTCGAAGAAATCGTACACAATCTCGCCCATCGGCATTACATAGTGTATGTCCACACGGTCGCCCATATACTTCATATCGGTATAAACCCCGCGGCGCTCCTCGCAAAGCTGCATAATAGAGCCCACATAGTCGCTCGGGCTGTATATATGCACGTCCGCAACCGGCTCAAGCGCCTCCGCTATAACGGCGGGGTCCGGGTAGTTTGTCGGATTGTCAACCGTGACGGTTTCCCCGTTTGTAAGCACGAATTTATACTCCACGCTCGGCGCGGTGGTGACAAGGTCAAGATTGTACTCACGCTCAAGACGCTCCTGTATAATCTCCATATGAAGAAGTCCTAAAAATCCGCAGCGAAAGCCGAAGCCCAGCGCGTTTGAGCTTTCAGGCTCAAAAAGCAGCGACGCGTCGTTAAGGCTCAATTTGTCAAGCGCGTCCCGAAGGTCGGGATATTTCGCCCCGTCCGCCGGATAAATTCCGCAGAACACCACCGGATTTACCTTTCTGTAACCCTCAAGCGGCTCTGCCGCGGGCTCCTCGGCAAGCGTCACGGTATCGCCCACACGCGCCTCGTTAACCGTTTTTATGGACGCGGTCAGGTATCCGACCTCGCCCGCCTCGAGCATATCGCACGGCTCCATATACGTTGCCCGCTTTCTGCCTATCTCCACCGTGTCAAAGTCCGCTCCCGTAGCCATCATACGGATTTTGGCACCTGTTCTGAGCTTGCCGCTCATAACGCGGAAATATACCACTACCCCCTTGTACGGGTCATAATACGAATCGAAAATAAGCGCTTTGAGCGGAGCGTTCACATCACCCTTCGGCGCCGGAATATCAGTAACTATGCGTTCAAGCACTTCTTCTATGTTTATGCCTGTCTTTGCGGAAATAAGCGGCGCGTTGTCGGCCGGTATTCCTATAATGTCTTCTATTTCCCCGCGGACTCTTTCTGGGTCCGCCGCCGGAAGGTCTATTTTATTTATGACCGGAAGTATCTCAAGCCCGTGATCAACCGCGAGATAGGTGTTCGCGAGCGTCTGCGCCTCTATTCCCTGCGACGCGTCCACAACAAGCACCGCTCCCTCGCATGCCGCGAGCGAGCGTGACACCTCATAATTAAAGTCAACGTGACCGGGAGTGTCGATAAGGTTGAGCTCATACGCCTTACCGTCTTTTGCTTTGTAGTAAAGGGTTACGGCGTGCGCCTTTATAGTTATTCCGCGCTCCCGCTCAAGATCCATACTGTCAAGTATCTGCTCTTCCATATCCCGCTCCGCTACCGACTGCGTAAGCTCAAGCAGCCTGTCCGCAAGGGTGGATTTTCCGTGATCAATATGCGCTACTATACAGAAATTTCTGATGTTTTCAAGTGGAAAGGACAATTCTTTTTCTCCTTTTGACCGTATTTTATCATTATACATTATAATACGGTGATTTCCTTTTTTCAATTATAATTTTAAAAGCCTTTCTGAAGCGAAAGGCTTTGAGAATATCTTTATTTCTCTTTTTTCGGGGGCAAGCTGCCGGCTGGCACCTTGCTTTCTATCTGCTTATGTATCTCCTGCATTTTAAGGTCGAGCAGGCTTATTTCATCGGAGCATTCCTTAAGCCGCCTTGAAATATCGTCAATATCGCCGGGTATATCCTTTTTGTATTTCAGCTTATGCTCAAGACTTGCCCAGAAATCCATCGCTATTGTCCTGAACTGAACCTCCACGCGCATATATTTTTTCCCGTCCATAAGGAAAATCGGTATCTCAACTATAAGATGAAGGCTGCGGTAGCCGTTCGGCTTCGGGTTCTTTATATAATCCTTTTTCTCCAGAAGCCTTATATCGTCCTGCGAGCAAAGCCTGTCCGCCAGCACATATATATCGTCGGGGAAAGAACAGATCACCCTTATTCCGGCGACATCGTTGAGGTTCTGCTCAATCGCCTCGGAAGTAAGGGAAAGTCCCTTCCGCTCCAGCTTTTCAAGTATGCTCGGAACACTTTTAATACGGCAGCTTATCGACTCAAAGGGATTTCTGTCATTTTCAAGCGAAAGCTGGGTATTAAGGACATCTAATTTGGTTCTTACCTCAAGCATTGCGCATTTGTATCTCATTATAAGTTCCGAAAAAGGTTTTGTCTGCTCGAAAAGTTTTGTTGCCTTATCAAGCAGTTCCTTTGTCTTTTTATCGTCCGTCTGCATACCGCCGCTCCTTTATTTTTTCTCCGGTCCTATAATAATACCGCTTTTTGAAGTTATTTTGAATTTTTTGAAAACTATATCTTAAACTTGCATTTACGGGTAAAAAAGGTGTATTTGTAATTGACTTTAGGCCGGGTATATTGTAAAATATATTTGATATTTTTGTGCCTTAAGGCAGAACGGAGAAATCATATGAAGCCTGTTTACAAACGGATACTTTTGAAGCTCAGCGGCGAAGTGCTGGCGGGCGAAAAAGGCTCCGGCATAGATTTTGACAAGGTGCTTGAGGTCTGCGCGAGCGTAAAGGAATGCGTGGAAATGGGAATAGAGGTTGCAATAGTAGTAGGCGGCGGAAATTTCTGGCGCGGCCGCTCGAGCGGCAAAATGGACCGTACGAGAGCCGACCATATGGGTATGCTCGCCACCACCATAAATTCTCTGGCGCTGGCCGACGCGCTTGAGCAGCTCGGCGTTACCGCAAGAGTACAGACAGCTATTGAAATGCGTCAGATAGCCGAGCCGTATATAAGGAACAAGGCAGTACGCCACCTTGAAAAAGGCAGAGTGGTAATATTCGGCTGCGGAACCGGAAACCCGTTTTTCTCGACCGATACTGCGGCGGCTTTAAGAGCCGCGGAAATAGGGGCGGACGTTATTTTCAAGGCTACAAATGTGGACGGCGTTTACGACAGTGACCCGAAGACCAATCCTGAAGCCGTAAAATACGACGAGCTTTCACATCTTGACGTGCTTCAGAAGGGTCTGCACGTTATGGACAGCACGGCGGCGTCGCTGTGTATGGACAATTCAATAGAAATACTTGTATTCAATCTTGACAGACCGCAGAATATAGTTGACGCAGCTGTCGGTAAGCAGATAGGCACAATAGTAAAATAATTATTGAGAACGGAGGCATATTTATGCAGGAGCTTTTGAAAAACACCGAGGAAAAAATGAACAAAACCGTAGGCGTGCTTGAAAGAGATTACAAATCCATAAGAGCCGGCAGAGCCAACGTATCCGTGCTTGACAGGATAACGGTCGATTATTACGGCAGCCCCACGCCGATACAGCAGATGGCGGCGGTTTCGGTACCGGAGCCGCGTATCCTTATGATACAGCCGTGGGACGCTTCGACGCTCAAGGATATAGAAAAAGCGATACTCACCTCTGACATCGGCATAAATCCCCAGAACGACGGCAGGGTAATAAGGCTTTCGTTTCCGCCGCTGACAGAGGAACGCCGCAAAGAAATCGTAAAGGACGTACGCAAGACCGCTGAGGAGAGCAAGGTCGCGGTACGCAACACCCGCCGCGACGCTATTGAAAAGCTCAAGGCGCTCAAAAAGTCCAACACCGTAACCGAAGACGATGTGGCGGACGGAGAGAAAAAAATACAGAACCTTACCGATAAGTACTGCAAGGAAATAGACGAGCTTGCGGCGCTCAAGGAAAAGGAAATAATGGAAATTTAAATTTCGGCGGGTCACTTATGTGTCCCGCTTTTTAAGGCAGGTGCAGGATTTTGAGCCTTTTCGGCAGAAAAAAAGCGACAGACCGAATACTTCCCGAGCATATCGCAATAATAATGGACGGAAACGGCCGCTGGGCGAAAAAGCGCTCGCTTCCCCGTTCTGCGGGTCACGTTGCGGGAGCTAAAACCTTTAAAACCATAGCACGCTACTGTAATAAAATAGGGATAAAATATCTTACGGTATATGCCTTTTCAACTGAAAACTGGAAACGTCCGGCGGAAGAAGTCGAAGGCATAATGAACCTTTTAAGGGATTATTTGAAGGATGCGGAAAATTTCAAGCATGAAAATATCAAGGTGAAATTCATAGGCGACCTTTCTCCCCTTGCCGACGATATCAAAGAGCTGATAAGAAAGGACGAGGAGGGCTCGGCCGACGCTACCGGCTTAAAGCTCAACATAGCCGTAAACTACGGCGGAAGAGATGAGCTTGTGCATGCCGTAAAGCGTATTATAAGCGAGGGCACGCCGCCCGAGCAGGTAACCGAAAAGCTGATAAGCGATCACCTTTATACAGCAGGCATGCCCGACCCGGATTTTATTATCCGCCCGAGCGGAGAATACAGGACATCTAATTTTCTGCTGTGGCAGTCGGCATACGCGGAATACCGTTTTTCAGATATACTGTGGCCTGATTTCACCCCCGCGCAGCTTGAGCGCGCGATAGACGATTACAGCCGCCGCAACCGCCGCTTCGGCGGAATCTAAAGCCTTAAGGGGTAAGAAAATGAAAACAAGAATAATATCCGGCGCGGTTCTGGTTCTTGTGACAGCCGCCGTAATAACAGCCGGAAACCTGATAAATCCGCTTATAATAACCTTTTTTATCGCTCTCATAGCCGCCGTCGCGGTTTATGAGCTTTTGCGGAACGCCGCAAAAATAGAGAACCGTGCAGCTGTGGCGGGAGGCTGCGTATACGCGTTTCTTGCCGTGTTCACACTTGATAAAAATGTGGCTTCTCTTTCGGGAAAGGTCTCTGTTCAGCCGCTTGCCGCAGCCGCGGCACTGAGCGTCATATACTTTATTTTCGCGGCGGTCACGATACTCGCAAAGCATGAGCTTTTCGACCTTGTGCGTATTTTTGCGTTCGCGGCGATGCCGCTTCCTGTCGCGTTCGCGTTTTCCACTCTCGGATTTGTGCTGAACCACGGAAACGGACTTTTCTATCTGCTTTTGCTGCTTAACTTTTCAAGCATATGCGACATGGGCGCGTATTTCGCGGGAGTAACTCTCGGAAAGCATAAGCTCTGTCCGTCGATAAGTCCCAACAAAACGGTTGAAGGAGCCGTCGGCGGAGTGCTTTTAAGTCTTGCCGTGTCGGTCGCGCTAACCTTTGCGTTTTCGCAGACCGCTCATATCGCGGCGCTGCTGCTGCTGACCGTACCGTTCTGTATTCTCGGAATGGTGGGTGATCTTTTCGCCTCCGCGATAAAAAGATCGGCCGGAATAAAAGATTACGGAAAACTTATTCCCGGTCACGGAGGAATACTTGACCGTTTTGACAGTATAATTATGATAGCGCCTCTTTTTTATATTTTTATCTCGGCAGGTGTGATATGACAAAAAAACTCGCTGTTCTCGGCTCTACCGGCTCGATAGGCGTTCAGGCGCTGGAGGCGGCGGAGCGCAACGGAATCAAAATAACCGCCCTTGCCGCAGGACGCAATATAAAAACGCTCGAAGAACAGGCACGCAGATACAAACCCGAAACGGTATCGGTTTTCGATGCGGCGGCGGCTAAAGACCTCGCGGTAAGGCTTGCCGACACCGGAATAAAGGTGCTTTCTGGTGAGAAGGGCGTATGCGAGGCGGCGCAAAGCTGCTGCGACACCGTGCTTAACGCGGTAGTCGGCATCGCAGGGCTTGTGCCGACGCTTGCCGCGATAGACGCAGGAAAAACTCTCGCGCTCGCCAACAAGGAAACCCTTGTCGCCGGCGGAGAAATCGTCAACCGGCGCATAAAGGAAAAGGGTGTCAGACTGCTGCCTGTGGACAGTGAGCATTCGGCGATATTTCAGTCGCTTCAGGGCGCGCCTGAAGGCTCGCTTAAAAAAATACTGCTTACGGCGTCGGGCGGCCCGTTTTACGGAAAGACTAGGAAAGAACTTGAGAACGTAACAGTAGATCAGGCTCTTAAACACCCGAACTGGTCAATGGGCGCCAAAATAACGGTCGATTCCGCGACACTGATGAATAAAGGGCTTGAGGTAATAGAAGCGGTGCGTCTTTTCGGCGTATCGCCCGATGATATTGAGGTTCTTATCCACCGACAGAGCATAGTCCATTCAGGAGTAGAGCTGTCTGACGGCGCGGTAATCGCCCAGCTCGGCACGCCGGATATGCGGCTTCCGATACAGTACGCTCTTACCTACCCCGAAAGGGCAGATAATGCTTTCGGGCGGCTGAGCCTTACCGATATAGGAACGCTGACCTTTGAAAAGCCGGACACCGAAACCTTCCGCTGTCTTCCCCTCTGCATAGAAGCGGTAAAGCGCGGAGGACTCTTACCCGCCGCGGTAAACGGCGCCGGTGAGGAGGCGGTCGGTCTTTTCCTCGCGGGAAAAATAAAATTTCTCGAGATTGCCGAGCTTGCGGAAAAATCGCTCTGCGCGGTGCATAATAAAAAAGACATCACTCTTGAAGACGTGCTTTATGCCGACAATGAGGCAAGGCGTCTTGTAAGGGAAAGCATAAATTAAATCACATAAAGCAGGTGGTCACTATTTCAGCCTTTCTTAACGTATGGAACAGCGTCTGGCCCTATCTTGTGGCGATAGCGCTTTTTCTCGTGCTTATAATAATTCACGAATTCGGTCATTTCATAGCGGCAAAGCTGCTCGGCGTAAAGGTAAACGAATTTGCGGTAGGCTTCGGACCTAAGCTCTTCTCGAAGCAGGGCAAGGAAACCAAATATTCGGTAAATCTCATTCCGCTCGGCGGCTACTGTGCCATGGAGGGTGAGGACGAGGACAGCGGCGACAACCGCGCTTTCTGCAACAAAAAGCCGTGGCGGAGGTTCATTATAATCGCTATGGGCGCTATTTTCAACCTTATATTAGGTCTGGTGATAGTGGCGATAACCTTAGCCCCGCAGGAAGCCTTCAATTCTACTGTTGTGGCGGAGTTTAAGGAAAATGCCGTAAGCTCTGAGAGCGGTCTTATGGTCAACGATAAAATAACAGAGGTCGAGGGCAGAAAAATTTTCTCTACCTACGATTTAAGCTATGCCTTTACAAACGTAAAGGACGGCAAGATAGATATAACCGTAATAAGGGACGGCAGGCGGGTCGAGCTTGACGACGTAACCTTTAATTCTTCAGAGGAAGACGGGATAAGCTATTTAGAGGTCGATTTTTACGTCTACGGCATAAAAAAGACGGTGGGCTCGTATATCAAGCAGACCTTCGCGACCGCCGCGTCGTACTGCGCGGTTGTCTGGCGCTCGCTGATTGATATCATAGGCGGAAAATACGGCATCAGCGCCGTATCAGGTCCTGTCGGGGTTACTGCTGCGATAGGCTCGGCGGCAAAAGTCAGCCTTGCGAACCTTCTGCCGATAATGGCTATTATAACCATAAATTTAGGACTGTTCAATCTGCTGCCTATTCCTGCGCTTGACGGAGGACGGCTGCTGTTTATCCTTATTGAAATGATTTTCAGGAAGCCGGTGCCGCAGAAATACGAGGCGGCGGTACACGCGGCAGGCTTTGCCGTGCTTATCGCGTTTATGCTGTTTATAACAGCAAAGGACATATGGTCTCTTATTACAGGGTGAGAAAATGTATACCAACGATATGACAAAAAAAGTATTTGCCGGAAAAGTGCCTATCGGCGGCGGAGCGCCCGTTACGGTGCAGTCAATGCTATGCGTACCGGCGCACGATATTACCGGCAACACAGCTCAGGCAAAGGCGCTTGAGAAAGCAGGCTGCGATATTGTAAGGATAGCCGTGCCCGATACCGAAGCGGTAAAAACGCTCGCGGCGGTAAAGGAAAGTGTGAACATTCCGGTGGTTGCCGATATTCATTTCGACTATAAGCTGGCGCTTGAAAGCGTGGCGGCAGGCGCGGATAAAATACGGATAAATCCCGGCAATATAGGCTCAGACGACCGTGTAAAGGCAGTGGCGGACGCCTGCAGGACAGCCGGAGTGCCTATCAGAATCGGCGTAAATTCCGGCTCGGTCGAAAAAAACATTCTTGCGAAATACGGCGCTCCCACGCCGGAGGCGATGGTCGAAAGCGGTCTTTACCATATCTCTCTGCTTGAAAAATACGATTTTGACGATATTGTGCTGTCGCTTAAAAGCTCGGACGCCGTATCGATGTACCGCGCGTATGTGCTCGCGGCAGAAAAATGCCGTTATCCGCTGCATCTCGGCGTGACCGAGGCGGGTACGGCAAAGACCGGAACAATAAAATCCGCCGCCGGAATCGGCGGTCTGCTGCTGCGCGGAATAGGCGCGACGATAAGAATATCCCTTACCGACGACCCCGTAAAGGAGGTCGAGGCGGGAAAGGATCTGCTTAAGGCGCTGGGTCTTAGAAAAGGCGGGATAAGATTTGTTTCCTGCCCCACCTGCGGCAGAACGAAAATCGACCTTATAAAAATTGCGAACGAGGCGGAAAAACGGCTTGCCGGAACAGACAAGGACATAACCGTAGCGATAATGGGCTGCGTGGTGAACGGGCCGGGCGAGGCTCACGAGGCGGATATAGGCATTGCGGGCGGCGACGGCTGCGGAGTTCTTTTCAAAAACGGCGAGATTCTGCGCAAAATACCGGAAGACAGGCTGCTTGACGAACTTATAAAGGAAATTGAGAAAATATAAACGGAGTTGTAAAAATTGGCAAAGGCATCTTTTTCGGAGCTTTTCGGTTCATACGTTTCCGGCGGGCTTTCAGAAATATTCGCTGACTGTACGGTAGAGCACTGCAGTCTGGAGCTTGAGGGCAGGACGCTCGAAATTTCAATCAAATCCGATAAATACATAACGCACGAAACAAAAAACAGGCTTTTAGAAGCGCTGAAAAGTGCCTTAAGGCTTGATTCCTGCACGGTCTCATGCATTTACGGCAAAGCGGCGCTTGACAGCTTCGCGTGCAAAGACATAATAGCCGAAATAAAGGTCAAGAACGCTATACTCAACGGCTATTTCAACGGCGCGGACTTTGAGTTTTCCGAGGACAGCGTGAAAATCACCCTTAAATACGGCGGATACTCAAAAATAACCGAAAGTGGCTTTGAAAACGCTTTCAGGCAGATAATAAAGGAACGTTTCGGAATTGATATAAGCGTTTCGTTTGACGGTCAGCTTGAAACGGAGGGCGTAACCCTGCCGCCCGCCCCCGCCACGGAGGCGCAGGCACCCGCGAGAGCGCCGAGACCCGAGAAAAAGCGCGAGGAGCCGCAGGCTAAAGCGATTAAATTCGGCGAGCGTGACGATGTACCGGAAAACGGACTTGTTTACCTTGACAATCCGCAAATTTTCTACGGCAGGGGTATTGACAGCAATACCAAAAAAATGATAGAGATCACGGGAGACGACAGCGAAATACGCTGCTGGGGAGAGGTTTTCGGCCTTGAAAGCCGAAAAATCAATACCAAGCGCGGAGAAATGAACCTTATAACCTTCTCGTTCAGCGACCACACAAACTCGCTTAACGCAAAGCTGTTTATCGACGTGAAAAGAGCCGGAGAACTGGCGCCCCTTAAAGATGGCGCGTTTATACTTGTAAACGGCATATATGAGTTTGACAACTATAAAAACGAATTTATCGTCACGCCGAAATCTATGGCGCTGCTGCAGAAATACACCGAGCAGGATCTCCACGATGGGGAAAAACGCGTGGAGCTGCACTGCCACACCAATATGTCTGCGAAGGACGCGGTGTCCTCAGCCGGAGACATTATAAATCAGGCGTTCCGCTGGGGCCACAGGGCGATAGCCATAACCGACCACGGAGTGGTGCAGGCGTATCCGGCGGCAGCGGCAGCGGTAAAAGCCATACGCAAATCGGGCGGCGACTTTAAAGTGATATACGGCGTGGAAGCCTATTTTGTAGACGATATACGCAACGACATATCAAAGCTCAACGCCAAGCAGACCGCAAAGCTGCGCTATCACCAGATAATACTGGTCAAAAACCTTACCGGCCTTAAAAATCTTTACAAGCTGATTTCAGAGGCTCATTTGAACGATTTCCGCGGTAAACCGCTGACATTAAAAAGCAAGCTGGACGGACTCAGGGAGGGACTTATTCTCGGCAGCGCCTGCGAGCAGGGCGAGCTTTATCAGGCTATTGTTGACGGCAAGCCGCACGAGGAGCTTGTGAGAATAGCGGAATATTACGATTATCTCGAAATACAGCCGCTTGGGAACAACGCCTTTATGGTGCGTGAATCCACATATCCCGACAAAAAGGACAAGAAAACCGGCGAGACTATACCCAACCGTTTCAGAAAAGTTACCGATTTTGAAGTTATCAAGGACTTTAACCGAAAGGTGGTAGAACTCGCTGATGAACTGGGCAAGCCGGTTGTTGCGACCGGAGACGTGCATTTTCTTAAAAAGGACGATGATATAATCCGCAAAATCCTGCTTGCCGGACAGGGTTTTGATGACTTTGACAATCAGGCGCCGCTTTACTTAAAGACCACCGATGAAATGCTTGCTGATTTCGACTACTTCGGCGAGCGGGCAAAGGAATTTGTAATAGACAATCCGAATAAAATAGCCGATATGGTTGACGGGAACGTTATACCCGTACCCGAGGGCAACTATCCTCCGGTAATCGAGGGGTCAGACGACCTTCTGCGCAACATCTGCCACGACAACGCCCACAAAATGTATGGGGACAAGCTGCCCGAAGTCGTTGAGAAGCGGCTTGAAAAAGAGCTTAACTCAATAATCAACAACGGATTCTCAATAATGTACATATCAGCTCAGAAGCTGGTGGCTTACAGCGAGGAAAACGGATATCTTGTCGGCTCGCGTGGTTCGGTCGGTTCTTCCTTTGTCGCAACTATGGCAGGAATTTCCGAGGTTAATCCCCTGCCGCCGCACTATGTCTGCCCGAAGTGCCGGTACAGCGAGTTTTTCTTAAAGGGCGAGGTGGGCTCGGGCTTTGACCTGCCCGAGAAAAACTGTCCCGTATGCGGCGAACCGCTCGGGCGCAACGGCCACGATATACCGTTTGAAACCTTCCTGGGCTTCAAGGGCGATAAGGTGCCTGATATAGACCTTAACTTCTCCGATGAGTTCCAGAGCTCGGTACAGAAGTACACCGAAACCCTTTTCGGCAGGGAAAACGTCTTTAAAGCCGGTACAATATCGACGGTAGCCGAGAAAACCGCCTTCGGCTTCGCGAAGGCTTACGCCGAAAACAAGGGCATAACCTTAAGCTCGGCGGAGCTAAACCGTCTCGCCAAGCTGGTTGAGGGCGCTCAGATAAAGCAGACCACCGGTCAGCACCCGGCAGGAATGATAATCGTGCCGAGGGACAAGACGATATACGACTTCTGCCCGGTTCAGCACCCGGCGGACGATGTGAACTCGGATATAATAACCACCCATTTCGACTTCCATTCAATACATGATACAATACTTAAGCTCGACGAGCTGGGTCACGTTGTTCCTACAACCTATAAATATCTTGAGGAATATTCGGGAATACCCGTAAACGACGTCTCAATGAGCGACCCGGAGGTTTACAGCCTGTTTGTATCGACCGAGGCGCTCGGAGTCACACCCGAGGAAATAGACTCGAAAACCGGCACCTACTGTCTGCCGGAATTCGGCACGCCGTTTGTCCGTGAAATGCTTATGGACTGCAAGCCGAAAAACTTCTCCGACCTTCTTCAGATATCCGGTCTTTCCCACGGTACTGACGTTTGGCTCGGAAACGCGAAGGACCTTATAGACAACGGCACCTGCACGATTTCAGAGGTTATAGGAACCCGTGACAACATAATGGTATATCTAATACATCAGGGTCTTGAGGAGGGCAAAGCCTTCAAGATAACCGAAACGGTGCGTAAGGGTCTTGTTGCGAAGGGCAAGGTCTCCGCCGAGGAATGGGGCGCTATGGAAGAAGAAATGCGCTCTCACGGAGTTCCTGAATGGTATATCGCGAGCTGTCACAAGATAAAGTATATGTTCCCTAAGGCTCACGCGGCGGCATATGTTATTTCGGCGCTGAGGCTTGCCTGGTACAAGGTGCATAAGCCTCTTGAATTCTACTGCGCCTACTTTACCGCGCGCCCGGAAGATGTTGACGTTCCGACTGTAATGCAGGGGAAAGACGCCGTCAGGCGGTATCTTCAGAACATAAAAGCAAAGGGCAAGGAAGCCACCAAAAAAGAGCTTGATGTATATAACAATATGCTTATATTCAATGAGCTTATGTCGAGGGGCATCGGCGTGCTCCCCATCGATATTTCAAAATCCCACGCGGTAAAGTACGTTCCCGAAAACGGAAAAATGCGTCTGCCCTTCGGCGCGCTCGGCGGCGTTGGCGAAAAGGCGGCATGGGCGATATATGAAGCAGCGCAAAGAGGTAATTTTGTCTCACGCGAGGATTTCCAGATTGAAGCAGGCGTTTCAAAAACAATCATTCAGAATCTCGCCGACCTCGGCGCGATGAACGATTTGCCTGACACCAATCAGATTTCTATGTTTTGACAGTACACATGTAAAAAAGACTGCCGCAGGTGAGTAAAATCACTCGCGGCAGTCTTTTTTATAAAATTAAATTATTCAGCTTATCGGCTCAAAATCAGCGGCGCCGTGCTTGCAGAGCGGACAGATGAAATCATCAGGCAGAACATCACCCTCGTAAACATAACCGCACACCTTGCAGACAAAGCCTTTTTTGCCCTCGGTCTCGGGCTTCGGCTTGACATTATTCTGATAATAATTATATGTCATGGTCTCGGCGTCGGATATTACGCGCGACTCGGTAATAAGGCATATAAACATTCCGTGCGTGTCAAGGTCCACATACTGCTCAACCTTGAGCGACATAAACGAATTTATATATCTGCCTAAGAAAACAAGTCCGTTATCCGAGCGCAGTACCTCCTCGCCGGCAAATTTATCGGTATTTCTTCCGCTTCTGAAGCCGAAGTTTTCAAAAACCGAGAAAGGCGCGTCGGTCGAAAGGCAGTTGATATTCATTATTCCGGTCTGCTTTATTATATGATGCGAATAGTTCTGCTTGCTTACGGTTACCGCTATGCGGTTAGGCGAGTTTGTTACCTGCGTTACGGTATTTACTATAAGCCCGTTATCCTTTTTGCCGTCGTTCGTGGTTACTACATAAAGTCCGTAGCCTATATTGAAAAGCGCGGAAAGATCGTTTTTGTCAGCCTTTTCGCCGTCGCGGGCGATATAGTCGCGGCAAAGCTCGTCCGCCAGCTTCTCAAGCTGCGCGGAGCTGTCCGCGTTAAGGGCGGAGCGTATCGTGACGTCGGTTTCGGCATACGAAAGATTTTTGCTCTGCTCAAGCATTGATTTCATCGTTTTAACCGCCATAGGCGCCCATGAGCCGTTTTCTATGAAGGCTACGGTGCGGTTCTTATAGCTGCGCTCGGTAAGATGATCTATAAATTCACGCATAAACGGAAAAATTCCGGCGTTGTAGGTAGTAGTGGCGAGCACCAGCTTCCCGTAACGGAAAGCGTCCTCAACCGCCTTGCTCATATCGCATCTCGCAAGGTCGTTCACAACTACCTTGGGGCAGCCCTTTGCCTCAAGCATCGCCGCGAGCTCCCTTACCGCCTTTGCGGTATTGCCGTAAACCGAGGTATACGCTATTACTATACCGTCGCTCTCCGCCTGGTATGACGACCATGTCTGATACAGTCCTATATAATAGCCGAGGTTTTCCTTAAGCACAGGACCGTGCAGCGGCGCGATTATAGAAATATCCAGTCCCGCCGCCTTTTTAAGCAGCGCCTGAACCTGCGCGCCGTACTTTCCGACTATTCCGAAATAATATCTGCGCGCCTCGTCCGCCCAGTCCTCTTCAGCGTCGAGCGCGCCGAATTTTCCGAAACCGTCCGCCGAGAAAAGCACCTTGTCAGTGCTGTCATATGTTACCATTACCTCCGGCCAGTGCACCATAGGCGCGGTAACAAAGGTAAGGGTGTGCTTTCCGAGACAGAGGGTGTCCCCCTCCCCCGCCACTATGCGGCTGTCCGCGAAATCGGTGCCGAAAAACTGCTCCATCATCGCAAACGCCTTGGCTGTCGCGACAACGGTTGTTTCGGGGTGCAGCTTCATAAAATTAAGTATATTCGCCGAATGGTCGGGCTCCATATGCTGAACAATAAGATAATCGGTCGGTCTGCCGTCAAGAACGGTATCGACATTGTCAAGCCACTCATGCGTAAAGCGCGCGTCCACCGTATCTATAACAGCGGTCTTTTCATCTGTAACAGCGTATGAATTGTAAGCCATTCCGTTTTTAACACGGTACTGACCCTCGAATAAATCTATCTCGCGGTCGTTTACACCTATATAATGTATATCGTTTGTAACTTTCATAAAAAACAACTCCTTTTCCGACGTCAAACGCGTCAAAGCTACCGGAATTATTATATTACATATTGCTTCTCAATACCAGTACAAAATATATTTTTTTAATATTTTTTGTCTTTTGCCATTAAAAAAGTCCTTTATTTATGCGGTTTTTTAACATTTTTCCTTGATTTGGAATAAAAAAGTAAAAAAATTATTACAAAAAAGGTTGCAATTTTGTAACCTTTTTGTTATAATATCGTTTGTAGAAATTACAAATTGTAACTATTGAAAGAAGTGGACGTTATTTTAAGGCACCTTCCGGACCGCGATACGGTCAAGGAGCTGATCTGTCAGGTTGGCTTTTTAAAGAACTTCCTTAACTTTGCAAAATCAAATAAAATCATGATGCGCGTATGCTCTCTCGCCCTTATCGGCATAATGTCAGTTGGCGTAAGTATCGCGGCGGCGGGCATAACTTTAGGCTTAAAGGTAAACTACGCAGGAGCGATTATCGCCACCATAAAAAATTCAGGAGTATTTGATACCGCACGTAAAATAGCGGTTGACCATATTGAAAGCAGCGATGCCGAAAGCGTTATAGAAAACCCGAGCTTCAGTATGACGCTTACGGTTTCAAACAGGCTTGACAGCGCCGTAACGGTTGCGGACGCTATAATCGAAAACACCGGAGACGTGGTCAAAGCTGCGGCGCTTAACGTAAACGGAGAGCGCGTCGCCTGCTCGGAGCCGGAGGTTATAACAAACCTTCTCGAAGCAAGGCGCACCGAATTTGATATAGAAGGCGCTCAGAACTCTTCCGAATTTACAGATGATGTGGAAACCGTTGGAGGATACTTTCTCAAATCCGAAGTCACCGGCAAAGAAGAGCTTTCCTCCGTAATAGAATCGCTTGAGGTTAAAACGGTATCCGTAATTACGTCAGATACGGAAATTCCCTTCTCGAAGGAAACCGTCAAAACCTCAAAACAGCTTATAGGCTATTCAAAGGTAACTACCGCAGGTCAGAACGGCATAACAAGAAAAACCGAAAATATCGAGGCTGTCAACGGTAAAGTCGTGACACGCACCGAGCTTGACAGCATAGTTGTCAAAGAGCCTGTAACACAGGTCACAACCGTCGGAACCGCTATTTCAACCGCAAGTCCCGCACAGCGTTCGGAAGAGCGCAGCGCAGGGTTTATCTGCCCTCTCAAGCGCGGGAGCTTTGTTATCACCTCTTATTACGGCGACGGCAGAAATCACAAGGGTATGGATCTGGGAGCCGACAAGGGCACTCCGATATACGCGGCGGCTGCCGGAACGGTTATTTCTTCAGGATATGAGGGAGACTACGGATACAGCGTGGTTATTGACCACGGAAACGGTTACAAGACAAGATACGCCCACGCCAGCGCGCTTTGCGTCAAGAAGGGACAAACCGTAAGTCAGGGCGATGTTGTAGCGTACGTGGGCAGCACCGGCTATTCAACCGGCAATCATCTTCATTTTGAGATAATAAAGAACGGTTCAAGAGTAAATCCGGTCTCATATATCGGACTTGACTGATTTTACAACAACAATTTATATTATAAAAAATTCCGGCATAAAACCGGAATTTTTTCTTTATATAACGCAGCTGAAAAGATATATATGAAACAGTGACACCCTGTTTTTCATTGCATCCCGAGGCTTTACAGCTTTTTTCTTTTTTATACCGGAAAAATCAGGGCACACCGGTATTACAGCTGTTCAAGCAAATAGCCTCCGCCGCGCAGCGAGGAAATCTCCAGCCTTGATTCTTCGCTTTGCAGCTTCTTCCGCAGCCGTGAAATCAGCGTCCATAAAATTCGGTTTTCCGTCTCTGATTCGGTGCCCCAAACCTCACGTACCAGCTCCGCCTGAGAGACCTTATGCTCCGCGTTCTGCGCCAAAATCAGCAATACAGTAAATTCTTTCTGCGTAAGATGAATATCCAGATTGTTTATATAACCGATAAAGGAAACCGTATCCAGCTTTAAATTTCCGTAGCATACATATCTGCGCTCGTTTGCGTCAGAGCGCAGCCTTGCCTCGATTCTGGCAATCAGCACCTCAAGATCGTAAGGCTTAGAAAGGTAGTCATCGCCTCCGGCACGCAGCCCTTCCACCACATCGCTGTTCTCTCCGAGCGCCGTCAAAAAAATAATCGGGGTATGATATTGCCCTTTAATTTCCCTGCACAGCTCTATTCCGTTGCCGTCGGGCAGCATAATATCCAGCACTATCAAGTCTACCGGGTGCCACCGCAGCTGCTCACGCGCTTCTGCGGCAGTACCCGCTTTTAATATATTATAGCCTCTCAAAGAAAGCACTTCGGCGTTGATTTTCATAATATGGGGATTATCCTCTATAAGCAGAATTGTGCTCATTGCGACCCCTCCTTAAGAATCGTAAAAGCGAACACAGTACCTTCGGGCCCTGTTCGTTCAACCCATATCTCACCGCCGTGCGCTTCGACCGCCTCACGGCAGATAGTGAGCCCCAGCCCGCTGCTTCCGCTTGCGCTGAAGCCCTGTTCAAAAATATGAGGCAAATCCTCCGGCGAGATTCCGCTGCCGGTGTCCTCCACACGGAACAGCACATGCTTTTCCAGTTCATTGTCAGCCGCGCTTATGGTGATTTTCCCGTTTTGCGTGTTTTTAGTGGCATTTACAACAAGATTTATAAAAATCTGCAGCAGCATTTCAAAATTGCCGTGGACATCTTCACATGACGGTGCGGCGATTTTTACAGTGTTCCCGTTTTTCAGACACATAGGAGCGGCAATGGCGGACACGTTTTCCAACAGCTCCGGAACGATGACCCTACCGAAGCTCAATTCGCTTTTGCGCCCGTATGAGTATTCCATAAGTCTTGTCACCATATCAGACAGGCGCTGTGCTTCATTCTGAATTGTTTTAAGATTGCCGGGCGTTTCGTCACTAACATTGTCGGCAGCGAGCTGCATTCCGGTCAGCTGGGCGTATCCGGAAATAACAGTAAGCGGCGTTTTCAGTTCATGGGCAACCTTGTGAAGGAAATCCATATTAAGCCGGTTCATACGCTCAAGCATCTCTTCGCGACTGCGGCTCTCAATAAACGCCGTTTCCCGTTTTTGAATCTGAAGATTGATTGCCGCGGCGTTCAAAAAGACAAATGCCAGCATTCCGAATGCCGCCGTGCCGTAATGGGCAACCGCCGAGCGTTCGTTGCTAAGGAACGCCTCGTAAAGCAGACTTCCCAATAGTATAAAGAATCCCGAGAGTATCAGAATGTCTGTCGCCCCTAATCTCCGCTGTTTGACATAATGACGTATAATTCCGAAAATCAGATAAAGCAGATAAGGGATAGAGGCATAGTAAACCGTAGTGGAAACCAAAACAAGATTCTGCGTGGGTATCACGCATATCAAAACAGTGGCGGCAGCAATCATTCCCAGATAAACATACAAAGGCCAGTTTTTTGTTGCCGTGCTATACATACATTTAAGAAGCAGAAGAAATGAAACCGGCATCATCATTACTATCATAATAAACGCGCGGTACACAAAATACCATGAGGTATTCGACGGAAGCAGATGGATATTCAGAAAATTCTGATCGCGAAGCGCCATTACCATACAGCAAAACGCCAGACAAAGAAAATCCGTTTTACGGCGTACCGCCGCGCTCATCAGAAAATACAGCATAAGCAGCAGCAATCCGCCGCTTACCGACAGCGAAACAAGATTATTCGCTGCCTTAAACTCTTCCATATTCTGCGGAGTGGAAAGATAAGTCGGCTGGATATAACCGCCGTTTTTATGGACATAGTTGCCGTACTGATAAATAATCTCGATCCTGCCGTCTTTCCCGGAACACATAGGAATAGTCATATAACCCACTTTAGGTACAAAAGCCTCCGCGCTATCAGCCACTACTCCAAACGACGCCACCTCTGAACCGTTCACATAGACACGGCTGGCGTAGTCAAGCGAAAAGCTGCAAATGGTGTAATACCGCTCCGGCTCCGCCAGAATTTGCAGGCGGTGTGTCCCGAACGGTGTATCGGAGGCCGATTCCTCGGGACTTGCCTTTCCTTCCGCCGCTCCCGAGGCAAAATCGTCAGGCATATATAATTTAGACGGATAAAAATCCCAGTTGTTCATAATATTGATTATACTGTCCGAAACATCGACATCACGGATATCAAGTATTCCGTTTTCAGGTTCGACTCCCCTGATCGAATAATCTTTTCGGGAAAAAACATTGTGCAGCAACAGAACGCTCAAAACTACAATAGTGATCGGCAAAAGCCACTGAAACAGGTTTTTATTTAATTGGACGAGTCGCAAACCGGCTCCTCCTCTCGCTTTTACTGATTTTATTTTACCACATAAACCGTTACGGCGCAAAAGCCTTACAAAATTGTAAGGAATGTTTTTGTTTTAAACCGGAGCTGCTGTACAGCTTTCGGCTCTTTTCACTCTCCGGTCCGGGCTTGTTCAGCGCCAAAATGCTTTTTCATTCAGGGAGATATGTCGAAAATGAGGATTACTGCGCCCCGATTATTCTTATATTATACAGCCGAAGCAAAGAGAAAACAAGAGAATAAAACGCTCCGATTCACGGTTGTGCATTTGTTTGGTATTCCTTTTGGCATATAAATCACCCCATCTGTCAGACAGTACATCATAACTGTCTAACAGACGGGGGTGCAGTTCAATCGGTGTTTTCCGTCCGGTTATTTGCTGTAAAATATAAATAAAAGCAGTCTCACGGCATAAATGAGTAGACTGCTTTTTTGCTTAAAATCACCTTACCGAAGTAATATAATATTTATTACATAAAGTGACTTTTATTTTGATTTGTGCCAATGGATATTTGCCCTGTAAGTCTGTCGGAAGTACGTTAATATCAAATATAATTTTTCTTCGCGCGTTGTAAAATGAAGTTGAAATAAAATAAAAAAATAGGTCCATAGTGACGAACCTGTGGTAGAATTAATTTGCTACAACAATTCCGAAAGGATCATCACTATGGACAATCCGAATTATACCACAGAACACAGAAAAGGGCAACATCTTTTAAACGAAGAACGGTACGAAATTGAAGTGCGTTTAAAAGACGGCTGGTCGATATACAAAATAGCGAAACATCTCGGACGAGCGTATAACACTATTAAAGACGAGGTCGAACGCGGAACAGTCACATTGTATAACGGTAACCTCTCCTTTTCTCGTATTACTCATAATCAAAAGGAAAAACGTTACTATTTCAGTAATGCTTTAGCGATGTTTTTCCTTCCAGATACAATCCATCCATCTTGGCGACATAAGGCTGATTATGTCGTCATATCCCTGACAATTGAACATTAACCTGCACCAGCGGTTTTGGATCGGCTCCGTCGGTGTATCAAAAAGGCATGAAAATAGAACCGGCGGAATAATTTGGATATAGAAAAGGACAAACGCTATGGCTGGTCGGTCACGGCCCTAACCGACGATACCGCCGCATGGCTGGCCGAACAGCCCGGAATGGCGGACATCACCGCTAGCCGCCAGACTCTGTTGGAAGTCACGACGACCTCCGACGATGGTAGCGAGGAAACCACGACCGTAAAGGGAGGCCGCCAGACCAGCAAGAACCTCAGTATCAAATATATCTGCCCGAAGTGCGGCACCATTATCCGCGCCACGCGGGAAGTCAATGTGGTATGCGGCGACTGCGGTGTACCATTTGAACGGGCGTAAAATACCCGTTAAAAATTATCAAGAGAAGGGGAACACTTTTCAACGGTTCCCCTTCCTTGTCTTTTTCAAAAAAGGGGGTGTGCATAAATGCCTCGTTCTCATATGCTGACGCGACCAACGGGCCGGGAATCGAGAATTCTATACCACCGCGCAGCGATCCCCGAAAACGAAAAAAGTCCGGAACCCGCATGAATACAAGGGCACTGAAAAAGTCAGATCTATGAAAGTAGGTCTGGCTTTTTCAGTTAAAAAATGGTATAATAGAAGCAGAA